>JBGUET010000117.1:0-7109 GCA_041821225.1 Sedimentibacter sp. | reverse complement strand
TTCATCATATTGATTAGGTTTACCGTAATAATTATCCTCAGGAAGTATTACATTAAGCCCCATATTTTTTCCTAATACTTGTGAATAATAACTGCATTCAAATAATGCCATAATTCATTCCTCCATATATTTATAGTACTATTTTATTTTTTCCTTAAACTGCGTCATAAATATAAATCCAATAATACAAAATACTATCCCAAATACCCCAGTCATCCTTATCCCAAACTGGTTTATTTCACCCATACCAAGAACAATAACCGTAGGGAATAATAATCCCGCCATAGATGTTCCGATTTTCATAAAAATTCCTCTTAGTCCATAAAAAACACCAATTTTATAATTATTGGTTTCTTGACCGTCGCTTTCTGCCAAGTCACCTATAATAGCAAAAGGCAAAATACCGAAAATTCCAATAGGCATTGCTGCAACGAGAGAAACAATTATAACCTGCAATTTGGGCGCAATATTTACCTTGCCTAAAAATATTACAAATACGAACGTTATTCCCAATATAATATACCCAATTAATATGGTGTTTTTTTTGCCTATTCTTCTTACTATAAGATTAATAGGTATATAAAACACAAAACTGACTAAAAACAAAATCATCATTGCCACCGTTGCAAAACTTTTATTAAGCCCCAGTAATGACACCGTGTAGTAAGAAATTCCTGTCTGAATAAATGTAAGGGCAAACCAATACGCCATTTCCGATATTAAAAATAATCTGAGATTTTTGTTACTAACAACTTCCCTTAAGGAAGCCCATATAGAAATCTTTAATGACTGTTTATGGTTCTTCTCCTTAATAAAGTAAGCCGGAATAAACATTGTTAAAAATGAAATTACTGATAAGACAACTATGGCAAACTGAAACGCCCTCATGGAAGTATATCCTGAATTTTCAAAGACAGTTTGTATAGAATAGATTGTACTTCCCAATGCAAATCCCATTGCCCAACCCACTGAACTTACAGTACTTAAATTTAACCGGTCTTCTTTTGTATCACCCAACTCACCTACCAAAGCCGAACATGGAACCACATACATTGTCAATGATATATAGTAAAACAACAAAATAATCAAGAGATAATAGCCATTACTAAACGTAGTCTTAATAAATGGTGGATAAAATGCTAAGCAGCCAAAAAGTGCAGTTGGAAATGCACTAATTAGCATAAAAAAACGCCTTTTCCCCATCTTTCGTTCGCTTCTATCTGATATACTTGCAATCACTGGATCTGTAAAAGCATCCACTATTCTTCCAAAAGCTATAATAACCCCTAAAAATGTTAATCCAATTATTGTACTTCCCTTAGGAATAAAAATAGGAAACATATTAGCTCCATCTTCAATATTGGGAAAATAAAAATAATTCAATAAATTGTTAACAGTATAAAAGGCTAACGACCAGCCAAAGTTGCTTATGCCATAAAGTATTATATTTTTCTTTGTTAAATTCCCCATTACTATTCTCCTTCCTTCTATACAAGTCAACCTTATTGAAAAATTCTTACCTATTTATAATCTCATGTGAACTCTTTAATAGTGCATCTGTACTTGCTGCTAAATTTTTATACACTTTTTCATTAATCTCCTTGTAAACCATTACATTTTCTTTAATTGGCATAAATGTATCACGTCTTATAACCATATGATTAATAGCCTCTTGCCTATCTTTGTAAACCCCTAAGGCAAGTGCTGTACAGATTGCCGCCCCTATGCTAGCAGAACCGTTAACTACATTTCTATGCGCCGGAACCCCAAACACATCAGCAAAGATTTGCATAAACAGTTCGCCGTTTGATCCACCTCCACTTACAATAATATTTGTAAGTCTAACACCACGTTCATCACACATAGCCTGAGCGTTGTTTTTCATCGTCATCGCTATGCCTTCCAAAACAGATCTAAACATATGGGGACCTTTATGTGTCCCATTTAGCCCTATTATCATACCTCTTTCATGAGGTACATTTGGTCTTGCTAGCCAATGTAAAACCGTATAAAGACCATCACATCCAACAGGAACATCTTTACCAACAATATTAAGATATGCTTCCGGAGAAATCCCTTGCTTTTCACCTTCTTCAACAATATCTTTTCCAAGTAAATCTTTAATCCATGTAACGGTAGCCATTCCCCTTCTGATACCATTGCTTTCATAAAGGAATTCGCCTTTAATCGAGCCTGGATTGCTCCAATAATTTATAGAATTTAAAACATTTTGCTCACCAATCATCATAGAAGTAGTATATGTTCCCAGAGAAACAAGCACTGTATTGTCATTAACCAAACCTGCTCCAAGTCCTTCCACCGCTTTATCGTTAGCAGTAGACACTACCGGTATACCCACGGGAATTCCTGTAGCTTCATTTGCAAATACGTTAATATTACCCATAATCGTTGATGGATCAACCAACTCAAACAACATTTCTCTAGGTGTTGTATATGAATCAAATGTATCTTTATCTTCATACCACTCAAGGGTAATAGGATCAATTGGCCAAGGTCCTGCATAATTAGCCCTTGTATCTTTAGTTTCACCTGTCAATCTATAAGTCAAATAACCAGTTGTCGTCGTTACCCATCTAACAGTATCATCTTCATGTTTATATGGTTTAGATAGTCGAAGGTCCATCCAACTCTGAATCGGCGATGCAAGATTACCGTCATTTCTAACTAATGCACGACAACATCTAATCGAACCAAGACCCACACCAATAATATCTTTTTTGTCCCCTTGGAATTTTTTTAACATTCCTTTGCAAGCAACCTTTAAGCTATCCCAAAGGTCATCATCAGGATGTTCAGCTCTTTCGTTTTCTGACAATACAATTTCTCTAAGTTTAACTTTATGGGAACAAATTTCATTACCTTTAATATCAAACATTGCAACCTTAGTACTTTGTGTTCCACCATCTATTGCAATTATATATTTGTTTTCCATGATTTTCTCCTTATTGAGTTTTATAAAAGTATGTAAACTTATCTCATCAAATATCCGCCATCAACTGTCAATACAATACCATTAACATAATTTGATGCAACACTTGCTAAAAATACAGTTGCACCCATAAGGTCTGCGGTATAACCCCATCTATTTGCAGGAATATGTGATAAAATTTCTGCATTACGTTTTTCATCAGCTCTTGTTTGCTTTGTCATAGGTGTTGCATAATATCCAGGTGCAATTGCATTAACTTGAATATTAAACTGAGCCAACTCATCGCACATAGCTTTAGTCAAACCAACAATACCATGTTTCGTTGATGCATAAGCTGGTGACCATTGTCCACCTAAAAATGAATATAACGAAGCAATATTAATAATCTTACCGCTTTCTTGTTTAATCATGTATTTGCATGACTCGTGGATCATTTCAAAAGCAGCTGTTAAGTTAATAGCAATCATTTTGTCCCACTCTTTACGTGTATATTGGGTTACATCTTGAACATTGATACTTATTCCTGCACAATTTACAAGAATATCAATACTCCCCCAAGTATTGACACAATCCTCTACAACACGTTTGCACTCACCTTCAGCAGTAATATCGCTTTTAACAAGCTTATATTCAACTCCGCAGTCCTTAATAAGCTTTTTAGTTTCTCCATCATCATCAACAAGGCTTGTCACCATTACATTAGCACCCGCTTTTGCAAGTGCAGTTGAAAATGCCTTGCCTAGTCCCCCATTTCCTCCCGTTACAATAGCATTTTTCCCTTTTAGTGAAAAAAAATCCATATTAAAATCTGTAACTTCCATACTCTGCCTCCAAATAATCTATTTTATTTATTTTTGTTAATCTTTTTTAATAGCTTATCAATAAATTCAGTAGCATCACCTTCCACAATCAAATCGGAAAGAGAACAAATCGGTGCATTTTTATCAATATTAATTGATATGATATGTTCTACATTCTTTAACCCTTCAACATGTTGTATTGCTCCACTAATTCCTAATGCAATATATAATTTAGGGTTAACTGTCTTACCAGATTGACCTACTTGAATAGACCTTGTTGCAATTCCTTTATCAATAATTTTTCTGCTTGCAGCTACCTCACCATTAAGTTCTTTTGCCAGCAATTCAAGCTTATTAAAGTTTTTCATGATACCTCCACCTCCAGATATAAGTACACTACTATCTCTTATATCATAGCTTTGTAATTTTTCTTTGGTATCAATCAATTTCAAACTACTTTTCCTTCTTATTTTTGGAAGATAATCTATAATGATTGTTTCTTTTGTTAGAACTTCTTTTGGTTTAAACACATTTTGTCTAACACTTAACATAATTGGTCCATTGCCTTGTTTAATGATACCTGCCATTATTTTTCCACTAAACGCCGGTCTAATCATCTCAACTTTTCCATTATTATGACTTATTGCCGTAACATCTGCAACTAAACCAACTTTAAGTCGCATTGCTAATCTTGGAGCCAACATTCTACCCATATTAGTAGCAGGTATTAAAATACTGTGAAAATCATATTGTTCATGAATTTCTTCAATAATTTCAGCTACAATCATCGGATCCTGTTGAAAAATTTGACTATCTGAAACCCGTATCAACTTGTCCAAAACACATATAGCTTTTATGCAATCATGGTTGATACTAATTCCATATGTTTCATACTTATCCTCAGAATAAATTTGCCTGGCAACTTCAATTAAATCTATGGAGTTTTTAATGTTATCTTCATCCAAATAAATCAAACATTTCTTCATCATTTCTACTCCTTAATATAACCATTATCTTTCAAGAACTTAAATACAAACCCAATTCCTTCTTCATCATTTTTCACAATATTTTTAGCTCTTTTTTTATACTCTTTGACAAAAGTACGATTTACTTTTGTCAAAGAGCCTTTTACCCCAACTTCATTTTCCATTAAATCTAGTTCACTATTTGAAATAATATTAATTTTATCTTTTACATCTTTATTTAAATCTTCATACTTAATATACGGCATCTTATACTTACTGTCTTTATTTAAACTTATTACCCCTGGCATTTTCATCTCATAAATTGATTCTTTAATTTCACTATCTACAGTAAATACAACTGATTCTTCATTAAACCTATCTTCATCAATTCGAACAACATTTGACATTTGACTGATATCTAAAATTTCAGCTAATTGAGATGGTACATGAGATGTATCACCATCTATGGAATGAGTACCTGTCAAAATGCAATCAAAGGTTTCCTCCTTAATAAAAGCTCCCAGCACTTTTGATGTTGCATAACTGTCACTTCCTAAAAAGCACTTGTCCGTAATTACAGTCACCTTGTCAACACCGACTCTTACTAAGTCTTCCACTAATGGCATAATTGATTTTGGTCCCATTGTTACTGCTTCAACCAACATTTCAGGAAACTTAGCTTTCATTTTTAAAGCAAACGCTATAGCATTAGCATCCTCAGGATTTATAATCATTCTGATGTTCTTCCTAACTACCGTATTATTTTCAAAATCATATTTAAACTTATCAACATCAGGTACAAATTTTACCGTACATAGTATTTTCATAGGTCACCTTCTACTTAATGTATTTCATTCCTTCTTCTTGAGGGAAGATTGTTCCAAAATTCATAATCCCTTTAGGATCGAATGCTTCTTTTAATTTTTCAAGCATATAGTATGCTGAACCGTGCTCTTCCTTAGTCCATTCATTTCTAAATTTTCCAATTCCATGATGGTGACACATAGAACCACCAAGTTTTAAAGTCTCTTCAACAATAATTCTTTGTATTGGATGATGATAAATTCTCATCTCATCTTCCGGTGCACAATGAATCTCATAATTATATACAAAGTACATATTAGTTCCATTAATATAACTATGTGATGAATGTCCACCTAACATAGTTATATCATGAGCTCGTGAAAATTCGTTTCTTATTCTGCTGAGCACATTTTCATAAATCTTGGGAATCATTTCCCAATTAGCCGAAATCTCAGTTGTAAAACCGGCATGAGCATCGTTTTTAATCATACCTTCAATTTCATCGTCAATGTCTTGTTGTGACCAATTTAAATGTTCAAACCAATTTTGAATCAATGATGAATCAACCTTCTTAATTATGCTATCCTTAAATTTTTCAACTGCTTCTTCAATAGCATTTCCTGTTGCTTCAACAATACCTTTAGGCCCTTCTGTCATAAAAATCAATACGCATTTATTATCATAAAAATGATAGAAATGCTGTGCTGCATCTTCTTCTGAATATATTCTTGCTACTGAAGGATGAAAACCGTTAACCATCACTTCACGAAGAACTTTAATACCTGTTTCAACGTCGTTAATCAAATATCCATAAAACTTATTATTGTCAGGATAAAATTTGAAAACTTTAACCGTAACCTCTGTTATATAGCAAAGTGTTCCTTCATTGCCAAGAACAATATGTCTAATATCAGGACCTCCTGATCGTCTTGGTACATTTTTAATCTTTGAAATATGACCATCTGGGAAAACACATTCAAGGCCGACTACCATATCTTCAATTCCACCATATAAAGTTGAAAATTGGCCAATACTTCTCGTTGCCACTAATCCACCATATTTTGCAATAGGTTTAGACTGTGGTGAATGGCCTGTGGTATAACCAATTTTACGTAGCTCATCCTCTAACTGTTGCAAAGGAACACCTGCTTGAACCGTTGCCTGCATATTATAAGGATCGATTTTAATAATTTTATCCAAGTAAAACGCATCAATAACGATTGTTGTCTCTTTCCAATTTTCAAGACCACCTTCAGTTGCTGTTTTACCACCTCGTGGAATTACATTAATCTCATATTTATTGCAATATTTAAGCAACTCACTTACTTCTTCCCTATTTTTGGGATAAACAATTGCTATAGGCATCGGTACTTTAAGTACTTTTCTTACCTTTGCATATTTCTTATACCTATCAGCTGATGCATCGTATAAATCTTCATAATCCCTATTTATTTGCTCAACTGACAACATCTTTTCTAAATCTTGAATTATTAGTTCTTTATTCATCTTTTTGCCTCCTAAAAATCACATATATTGTATTAAAATAATTATTATTCATACTTCCTATTTTTAATTTACACAGCACTTAGT
>JBGUET010000116.1:0-7112 GCA_041821225.1 Sedimentibacter sp. | reverse complement strand
TCAAATTAACTTGAAAAACCAAAAGTAACAAGTAACTGAACTTTGCATAACATATTGTATGTTATTAACTTGTTGCGGAGGGATGAAAATGGAAAGCTTTATAGTTGAAGGGAGAGACAAATTAGAGGGAATAGTTGATATTGGAGGTTCTAAAAATGCAGCTCTTCCTATTTTAGCTAGCACTGTAATTATGGGAAGAGAATATCTTCTTGAAAATATTCCTGACATTGAAGATGTAAAAGATATGCTTGAAATATTGAGAAGTATGGGTTGTACAGCTCAATATGACAATGGAATTGCTATTATTGATTCAAGAGGACTTAATACTTCTCAAGTTCCAGAAAAATTAGTTCGAAAAATACGTTCATCCATAATTTTAATGGGTGCAGTTCTACAAAGAACAGGAAACGTAGAAATTGCATATCCAGGAGGATGTGAAATCGGTCTTAGACCAATTGATTTACATTTGAAAGGATTAAGAAAACTAGGTGTTGAAATACTTGAAAAAAACGGACTGTTGGTAGGTTCTGTCAAGGAACCTTCAGGATGTGAAATCCAACTTGATTACCCAAGCGTTGGAGCAACTGAAAATATTATGTTATTTGCTGTTGCTACTCCAGGTAAGACGGTGATTTACAACCCTGCCAAAGAACCTGAGATAGTTGATTTGCAGAATTTCTTAAACGTGTGCGGCTACTGCATAAGTGGGGCAGGAACAGGTTCCATTGTAATAGAAGGAAAAAAAACAGAAAATGCTACTGCAGTAGAATATAAGATAATATCTGATCGTATTGAGGCAGGAACTTATTTGAGTGCAGCAGCATCCATGAAGAGTAAAATATACATAAGAAATATTGAGAAATCTCATTTTAAGTCTATAACTTCAATATATGAGGATGCTGGGTGTAAAATAAGAGAAACCCATGGAACCATAGTTATAAGCAATGATCACAGGATAAAAGCCATAGAAAAAATCACAACACAACCATATCCAGGATTCCCTACAGATATGCAAGCCCAATTTATGGCAAGTATGGCAACGGCTGATGGAATTACAATAATTGAAGAAACTGTTTTTGATAGCCGGTATAAGCATGTCCCTGAACTTCAAAAAATGGGTGCTAATATTACTACAATTGGTAGAGTTGCAGTTGTTGAGGGTGTTAGTAGACTATACAGCTCAGAAGTAGAGGCAAAAGATTTGCGAGGTGGAGCAGCTTTGGTAATTGCAGCTTTAGGTGCAGAGGGAACAACTAAAATAAATAATGTACATCACATAAACAGGGGATATGAAAAATTTTTATATAAACTTCAAAATATTGGAGTAATAATAACTCAAACATCTGATTAAAACATATAAAAGGGTAGTATAATATAAAAAACGATTCACTATCTATTAAACTATAAAGCTCAGGTAAAACAATGTCGGAAGCGAGAAATAATAAAAAACGGAAGAAAAATAAGAAAAGAAGAAAATTCAGAAAGCTATTTGTAAGTGCAGCAGCTTTTTTTACAGCTGCTGTAGTTATTGTTTTTTGTCTTTATTATATGTATTTTAAAACAACATATTTCAATTTGGTTGAAGTTGATGTTTCAGGAAATGAAATGTATGAACAAGACTATATATTGCAACAGTCAAAAATTGAACTGTCTAGTAAAATCTTTTCGGTGGACAGGTCTAAAGTAAAAGAAAATTTAGAAAAAGAAATCTATGTAGAGAGTGCAAACATAGTATACGAACTACCAAACAAAATCTATATTGAAATTAAGGAAAGACAAGAAAAATATCAAATTTTTTATAACAATGAGTACATAGTTCTAGATAAAGGTGGTATTGTGCTTAGAACAGCAACTGAAAAAAACGAATTATTATCTATTGAAAGTTTGACGGATGTGATATACAATGTAGGGGATGTGGTACAATTTGCTGGCATTGAAAACATTGATAGCATATTTGGCACAATTGAATATTTAAAAAGCGAATTTGGAAGTTCAACCGTCAATAGTATTATTGTAGATAAAAACAACTGTATTTTACTTGAAACTGAATATGGAACAACAATAAAACTAAAACTTGATGAGGATATAAAATATCAAATTATATTTGCTATGAAAATAATAAACGAAAGACTAAATAATAATCTGACTGTAGCTTCAGGATTAATAGATTTTACTAAGGGGGATAGTCCTGTATATATAGAGGACTTTAAGATGGAGGAATACTATGAGTAAAATGTGGCAAAAGGCAATGCTATTTGCTATAAGCGTGGTTTTAGGAATTATTTGCATGACTCAAATACAAACAACAAATAGTATTTTGGGAGATGAAACAACTCAAGAAAAGACAAGTCAATTGAATAATGAACTTGCGGAGTTATCTCTTCAAAAGGCTCAACTAAGAGATGAACTAGATGCTCTTAAACAGACAGCAATGGATAATGAAGAAATTTACAAGTCCAAATCAGATGAACTTGAAAAACTTAAAGAAGAACTTAATAAGCAAAAAATTTTGTCGGGGTATTATGATGTTAAGGGACAAGGAACAATAATTACAATTAATACTGAACCTAATTCTTATGTAAGCCTTGCTTCAAGCCATCAATATATTCTTGCACTCATTAGTTACTTGAATAATGCTGGAGTAGAAGCTATATCTATCAATGGTCAAAGATACACTAACTATACTGAAATAGTACCAGTTTTAGACCACATTAATGTTAATGGTGTGGCTATGGTGCTTCCTTTAGAGATAAAGGCAATTGGAAATTCAAGAACTATAGATGCCTCTTTGAATTTTGTTGGAGGAATAGTCACACAATTAGGACAAATAGGCTATATTATTGAAACTGAAAATTCACCTGAGGTTTTCATAAACGGGTTTGATGGTGAAAAAGAATTTAAGTATGCTGTACCAATAATTACGGATGAAGAAAGATAAAAAGATCGGAGGAGATTATTATAAAAATTAAATCTTTGAATATATTAATATTTGTGCTAGTTTTTATAGTGTCTGCTGCAACTGTAAATGGAATAGATGCCGGCATTGATGAAAATAGCATATATTTGGTGAAAAATTTAAATAAATATAAAGAAAACATAAAAGAAATTAGTGTTATTGTAGGCAGCCTTGATAATCAACTTAAGGATGAAGAAAGAAAAAATAATGGTTATGAAGATGATAATTTTTTAGATGAAGTAATAGACCTTAATTTTCAAATTGAAGAATTGAAATTCTACAATGGTTTTACTGACATTAGGGGCCCTGGCATAATGATGAGGGTTTCTGATAGCACTAGTGAAGATGACAATTTAGACATTATGGATAAAATAGTACATGATGTTGATATTACAATATTATTAAATGATTTAAAAAGCGCAGGCGCTGAAGCTATTGATGTTAATGGAAAAAGGATTGTAAACATTTCGGAAGTTGTTTGCGCAGGTCCCGTTTTAAAAATAAATGGAGAAGCTGTACCTGCTCCTTTTGTAATTAGGGCTGTTGGTGATCAGGACTTATTATACAATGTAGTTACTGAAGAAGGCACGTATGCCTACACCTTAAAAAATGAATATGGGATGGAAGTTGAAGTAGTAAATAGCTACAACCTTTCTATTCCAAAATATACAAAATCAAATTATCAAGTTAAATATGCGCAAAGCGCAGTAAAATAAGGGGTTGAATTAAATGATATATGTTGCTTTAGGCTTGGTTCTTGGAGTAATAGCTGGGTTGAGTTTAAACTTAGTGTATAGTCCTGAATATGCTGTTTATATTTCTCTTGCAATATTGGCTATAATAAATACTATTTTTAATATGTTAACAGAAAATTTAAAAGACGAATTGACTCCTTTAAAAAGTGGAATGTTTTTAGTAGGAGACTTAGCATTTGCACTGATTTTAGGTTATATTGGTGAGCAACTAGGTTTGCCAATTTATTTGGCAGCTATTTTTGCATTTGGAAATAATATTTATAAAAATTTAAGTATTATATCCAACTTTTTTGTTGAAAAATATAATAAAATCAAGTAAACTATTTAAAAATATGTATGAAAAATTATAAATATATGATATAATAATTTTTATAATGAAAAAGAAAAATTTTCTCTCGTTTAGGAGGTCAATATATGTTTCAATTTGAAGAACCATCAGAAAGACTTGCAAATATTAAAGTGATTGGTGTTGGTGGGGGCGGTAATAATGCTGTTAACAGAATGATTGAAGCCGGGGTTAGAGGCGTCACATTCATAAGTGTAAATACTGACAAACAGGCATTGTATTCATCAAAAGCAGAAATCAAGTTTCAAATTGGTGAAAAGCTAACCAATGGATTAGGTGCAGGTTCTAAGCCTGAAATAGGTGAAAGAGCTGCTGAAGAAAATAAAGCTGATATAGCAGAATTAGTAGAAGGTGCAGATATGGTGTTCATAACTGCCGGTATGGGTGGTGGAACTGGTACAGGAGCTGCTCCTTATATAGCAAGTATTGCAAAAGAACAAGGCATTTTAACCGTTGCAGTTGTTACTAAACCTTTTATGTTCGAAGGTAAGAACAGAATGAAAAATGCAGAATTAGGACTTAAAAAATTAAAGGAAAATATAGATACTCTTGTAGTTATACCTAATGATAAACTGTTAGAAATATCAGACAAAAAAACAACCATGCTTGAAGCTTTTACTCTTGCAGATGATGTGTTGAGACAAGGTATACAGGGTATATCTGATTTGATAGCTATACCTGCAATAATGAATTTGGATTTCGCTGATGTTCAGACAATAATGTCAGGACAAGGTCTAGCTCACATGGGTATAGGACAAGCATCAGGTGAAAACAGGGCATTGAATGCTGTTAAGCAAGCAATCCAAAGTCCATTGTTAGAAACTTCAATCAATGGTGCAAGAGGAGTTCTGTTAAACATTACTGGTGGTACTAGCATGGGAATCCATGAAGTAAATGAAGCTGCAAAGCTTATTGAAGAAGCTGCAGATCCAGAAGCAAACATAATATTTGGAGCAAATATTGATGAGGCTATTGGTGATATGATTAAAATTACCGTTATAGCAACAGGTTTTGGAGAAAGTAAAGTTGAGCCTGCAAAGATACTTAAGGCCGATGGAATAAAAGTAGGCAAAGAAGAAAAAATATTGAATAGGGAAAACAATCCGTTTGATTTTGCAATTCCAAATTTTCTAAACAAGAAAAACTAATTAATTCGGAGTTCTTTGGAAATTTATTCCATAGACTCCCTTTTTTCTTGCATAATTTAATTTAGTGTGATATTCTTTTAAAGTTAAAATAATATATAAAATGACAAAACAGAACAAAATATAATATATAAGGATGATTAAATGATAACAGTATCAAACTTAAGTCTCCAATTTGGTGGGAGCAAACTTTTTAATGATGTGAATTTAAAATTCGTTCCAGGTAATTGCTATGGCGTTATTGGAGCAAATGGTGCAGGAAAATCAACTTTCTTGAAAATATTATCAGGAGAGATTGATTATACTTCAGGTGAAATATCAATACCTAACAATGTAAGAATGTCAGTCCTAAAACAGGACCACTTCATGTATGATGAGTTTTCTGTAATGGAAACAGTTATGATGGGAAATACAAGATTGTATGAAATAATGAAAGAAAAAGAAGCACTTTATGCTAAAGAAGATTTCACTGATGAGGACGGGGTAAAAGCGTCTGTATTAGAGGGAGAATTTTCTGAAATGAATGGCTGGGATGCAGAAACTGAGATTGCACAAATACTCCAAGGGCTTGGAGTTGGTTCTGATTTGCACTATAGGTTTATGAGTGAACTAAACGGTGGTGATAAAGTTAAGGTTATGCTTGCACAAGCTTTGTTTGGTCGACCTGGAATAATACTTCTAGATGAACCTACAAACAACTTGGATATTGAGTGTATAAATTGGCTAGAAGACTTTTTGCTGGATTTTGAAGGTCTAGTAATAGTTGTATCTCATGATAGACACTTTTTAAATACAGTATGTACACATATAGTTGATATAGATTTTAAAAAAATCAGAATGTACGTGGGAAATTATGATTTCTGGTATGAATCAAGCCAATTGATGCAACAGTTAATGAAAGACCAAAATAGAAAAAGAGAAGATAAAATCAAGGATTTACAAGGCTTTATTCAGAGATTCTCTGCAAACAAGTCAAAATCAAAACAAGCAACTTCTAGAAGGAAGCTTCTTGATAAATTAGAAATGGAAGATATGCCTACATCTTCAAGAAGATATCCTTTTGTAAAATTTAATCCAGATAGAGAAGTAGGCAATGAAATACTAACTGTTGAAGGATTATCAAAAAAAATTGACGGTAAAGATATATTAAAAGATATAAGCTTTAGGGTCAATAGAGATGATAAAATAGCATTTGTTGGAGAAAATGAACTTGCTCAAACAACTTTGTTTAAAATATTAACAGAGGAATTAGAACCTGATTCAGGAACAATAAAATGGGGTCAAACAATTACAAAATCATATTTTCCTAAAGATAATACAGAATTTTTTGAAAACACAAATCTTCATCTTGTGGATTGGATGCGACAGTATTCTGAAGACCAATCTGAAAGCTTCTTAAGAGGATTCTTGGGTAGAATGTTGTTTTCAGGAGATGATGCTTTAAAATATGCAAATGTATTGTCAGGTGGAGAAAGGGTGAGATGTATGCTTTCAAGAATGATGCTCTCAGGATCTAATGTATTGATTCTTGATCAACCCACAAACCATTTAGACCTTGAATCTATTACTGCATTAAACAACGGGTTAATGGATTATAAAGAAATAGCGCTTTTCTCTTCTCATGATCATCAGTTCATACAGACTGTTGCAAATAGAGTAATAGAGCTTAATGAAGATGGTATGGTAGACATGGCTATGACGTTTGACGAATATTTAGAAAGAAAAGAAAACAAACAGAAGGTGACGTAATGATTAAAAAGTGTGCTCAAGAAATGAGTTTTGACAATTTCACAAAAGCTATAAGTGCTGAGATGCTAAACGAATTGACTAAAATGAACATATCATATAATAGGGCATACAGCATATTTCAGGATATTCTCAATGAATCGCACCTTGAAGAAAATGACGAT
>JBGUET010000115.1:0-7147 GCA_041821225.1 Sedimentibacter sp. | reverse complement strand
AGCCCAATCAATTCTTCTATATTAGATTGCAACCAATTTGTTGGAATAAGAGGTGATTTCACTGATATATTCAATATTTCAATGAGCAATTTTGTATTATCTACGCTATTATCAAAATCAGCACCTAAAAATTTTAATATTTTTCCATATATATGAGCAAAAATTTTGAAATTCGGCGAAAGTTTCGACAATTTAGCATCTATATTATGTCTCAAGTCGTGAGTTAAGTCAGGAATGCCGCAGCCAATCCATGGATTAGCTGAACCATCTTTATTCACCCTCCCCAAATTATCAGCATACCCGCTTATTAAATATTTATATTTGTTCAATTTTTCGGTATCTGTATTTTCTACATTGTCAAGGGAGAACATAACATCTTCTGTATCATCAAGCTTTGCAAGCCTACCATTTATTTCATAAATAGTTGTATTCAAGGGCATACACTTAGTATGAAGTTCCTGTTGATATTCATTTAATTTTTTGCGCTTCTCTTCTAGTTCTGTCAACTTGTAAAGTAAATCGTCCTGCACCTTGATTTTAGGAAGGTTCAATGTGCTTTCAAGCTGGCTTAAAACATCCTTCTTATTGGCTCTGTAACTGTGTAGTGTCAAACAAAAATCATTTAATTTAACTTCTGTAAGCCTTTTTTTAACAACCTCAAGAGCTGCCATTTTTTCAGAAACAAAAAGTACTTTTTTCCCTTCAGACATGGCTTCTGCAATAATATTAGTTATAGTCTGACTTTTGCCTGTACCAGGAGGTCCTTGCAACACAAAGCTTATACCTTTTTTAGATAACAAAATCGCATCCTGCTGGCTTGAGTCAGCATCTACAACCTGAAAAGTATCAATGGGTCTGATATTTTTGTCATGGTCATAATTATTTAAGTCTTGAGGCACCTGGATTATTTCACGCAAATCCCCTGCCAAAGATTTTATGAAAGGATTTGATACGATTTTGTCCCTGCTTTTATTTAAATCTACATACATGTTTATTTTAAGGAATGACAAAATAGCCAAATAGACTTCATCCGTGACTTTCCAGTGGTTTATCATTACTATTTCAGAAACTTTAGATAAATATTCTTTAATGTCATCATTATGTTCATCAAATTCAGGAAGTTTGATTCCAAAATCATTTTCAAATTTGAAAACTAAGCTAGGATTGACCACAACTTCATCATCGTGCAAAGTCAATACATATGGTTCATTGATAGAATCTATCTTAAGGCTAACTGGCACCAATACTAAAGGTGAGGAAATAATTTCATCATTGTCGCTTTCACTCCACTTTATCATTCCAAATGTAAGATACAGCGTGTTTATACCCTGTTCCTCAATGGAGGTCTTAGATTTAGCCTTTATAGACTTTAAGATACCCTGCTGCTCATTGATTGTTTGGTTAGTTCTAATTTCACCTTCAACTAGAAAATCGCCTTGTTCTTCAGAATTCTCATTAACCACAGATTTCAAGGGGTATGAGAAATTTAAGCTTTTTTCTTCAATTACAATCATATTAAAAGCATCACCCAAACAAGGTGATGTGATTTTTATACTTGACCTTTTATTTTCTTTGAAATTTATTAATCTATTACCTTTTCCAAGGTCTAAAAGACGCTTTTTCCATAGTTCAATCTTCAAGTCTATATTTTCCACAGTCAAAACCCCTTTAATGATAATTTTAAAACTCAATCTAAATGATATCATATAACAGGGACTTATTTCAATACAAAAATATAAGTATCCAATCTCCCCAAGTACATCAAATAATTTACTTTTCTCTAAAACTTCTAAGTATTATTTCTACTAAATCATTTCATTATTTTCTTGCTTTACCAGTCATGTGTCCTATATTAATTTTGAAAACCTTTGTAGAATCCTTTGCCTTTTCTAAGTGGTTCTTGCCTTTTTCTACAAATTGATTTGAATATTTTTTTATTAATTCAAGCAAGGCATCACTTTTTTCTGATTCTATTACCTCCTTAGCGCTTCCAAACAATATGACGCTTTTATAATTAGTAGAAAACTCTTCCGGAAGATTTTCAATATCGCAGGCTACACAAAAAGATACCTTATCACTTTTAATTATATTATCAATCTTATGTCCTTCTTTTGCACAATGGAAATAGATTCCGTTATTGAAAAAAACATAGTTCAATGGAACAGTATAAGGGTAACCATCTGCACTGATAGTAGAAAGATACCCAGTCTCTCCCCTTAATAATATTTCAATACTTTCCTCAGAGGTTAATTGTCTGTCTTTTCTTCTCATTTCTTTGAACATTTAAATTCTCCTTCAATATTTTTTATAAAAATTAATAATATGCATATTACTTTGATAATATTAAATTATAGCTACATATATTTGGATAATTTTATTTATCACTTTATAATAACTATATCTTAATTTAATATCTTTCCAAAATTTTAACAGCAAAGTAATTAACGAATTATTTTTCCATATTATTCTTTCGGTATATTTAAAGAATCATTTTACAATAAGTCCTAATAATCTTGCTAATTCTGACGCCTGATAAGCATTAACAATAGCACCTTTTAATTCTTCAATAGAAATAATTATTCTATCTATTTGGCTTTTAGTAAAATCAACACCCTTCAAAGGTGTTCTGAAAAAGTTAGTATTCATAAGATTCGCATTATCCAATTCTAAATTTGTCAACTTGCATTCTGAAAAGTACCCATTGCTCATATCACTTTCTGAAATACTTACATTATTTAATTTTGAAGAATCAAAGTTTGCATATTTAAAATTACTGTTTATTATGGACAAATGCTGCAAATTACCATTTTGAATATTTACTCCTATTGCCTTACTAGATATAAATTGACACCTGTTAAAATATCCATCACTAAGATTACAATTAGATAAATCGCAAAATTTAAATATCACGTCTATAAAATCAGATTTTTGAAATGAGCAATCAACGAATTTGCAGTTTTCAAAAATAATATCTTTAAAGCAAACTTCAGATATATCAGCATCATTAAGCGAAACTTCTTTTACATGTTTTCCGGAGATATCTTCTTCATCTTCCTTACATTGACAAATCAAAGACAATAAATCCTCAATTAAATCAAGTTCTTTTGGAATGTTAGGTTTTATGATTTTCATTTTATTCTAAAACCATTAGGATATGTGGAATTCCTTCTTCTATAAACTCTTCTGAAACTTGTTTAAATCCAGCTTTTTCATAAAATCCTTTTGCGTAACATTGAGCCTCTATTTTTATTTTATCTGCATTCATTCTCTCTTTAGCAACTTTTATGCCCTCAAAAATAATTCTATTGCCTAATCCACATCCTCTTTCTACTGTCAATACCCTTCCAATTGATACCTCTTCAAAAGATATCCCTTTGTCTATAACCCTTAAATATGCCTTAATACCTATATCGTCTTTTAGAAACACGTGGTATGAATGTTGGTCTTTATCATCTACTTCCTGATATATACAATTTTGTTCCATAACAAAAACCTTAACTCTGACTTGCAATATTTTGTATAATTCCTCAACTGATAATTCTTCAAATCGTTTTACAACCAACTTCATAAATTTGCCTCCACCAAATATCTATTTATATTTCTAATTTGCTCATTTTTTATAACATTACAAGAAAAGCAATTTTTTTCTCATATAAACCACCCTAAAAATCAATAGGGTATAATATAAAATATTATATAATTAATTATTATGAAAGTAAAGATACGTTACAACATTAAATTATTGCATTATAAGAACTGATGCCCCTGCAGTTTTTAACCCGAATAAATTTCAAGAGATATACCTGCCATAATAATACCAAACACGGCCTAACCTATCTAGCCCTCTCCCATCTGTCCTAAAAAAAATGACCACACATGAGCATTGCTACTCTTGTATGATCTTTTCTTTATCTATAATTTTAATTTTATCTACTTTTCACTTTAAAATTATAAAAATTGTGGGATCATCAATGCAAAAGCACTTGCTACAAATACAGATGTAATTGTAACAGAAGTAAATCCACCGACGATCATAGATGGGAACATTTTGCTCATTAAGTAGTCTATTTCTTCATCTGTTTCTCCAAGTGAAGTACAAGTTGCTTCTGTAATGATAGCATCACATGGGAATCCGTACAATGCAGTCAATGAATTTGCAAATGCTAGAGGGAAAGACACTTTAAGAATTTTAGAAGCGATAAATGAGAATATACCCATTCCTACAACACCTACAACGATTAAAATAATCATAGGACCTACTATTGACTGCAACATTTCAATGGTGCAGTTTTTAAGTCCGTCAAAAACATACATCATCAAAGCGAACATAACAATTCCGTATGAATTTGCTTTATTCAGAGCACTTCTGTCCAAAAAACCGATTGTTGTGAAAAAAACGCCTAGTAGCAATGCCCAAATAGCACCGCTGACACCAGTCATAGAACCAAGCATGCTAGCAAACCAACCTACAAGGCCTAATTTACCTAAAACAACTACAGAACTGTTGTATTTTTCTGGGATTTGAGGTAATAACTTCTTTTCGTTTGGATCTACATTAGCTACAGCAGATACTCTGACAAGGCTCCTTCGTTCTTCCTCTGTAATGGAATCCTCACCAGAACGAAGTTTTTTCAACAGACGCTTTCCTTCTTTTTGCAAGCATACTGCAGTGATAGGATAACCTGCAAAACCTTGAATACAATACATTGTAATAGCAAAAACAGAAGCAGTTATCAAACCCGCATCAGCGGCAGCCTTCTGCATAATAGTTGCTGCAACAATACCACCAGTCAAAGGTGGTAAACCAGCAACGACTAACACTTTCGGCATAAATAGTGGACACAAGAAATATGATATAGTGACCATACCAGCTAATCCAGAAAGACATATTACTATGGTTTTCCATTGCTCAATTAGTTGTTTTAAACTAATAACAGTTCCCATATGAACAATCAGCAAATAAATACCTATAGTACTTCCAAAAGGAATTAAAAAGCTGTCACTAATCAATTCATGAGGCAATATTGTCCAATAACCAATCAACATAACTGCCGCTGTAATAAATATTCCAGGAACCCATGCTTTTGTTTTTATGCTTACAACTTCACCAATGGCAAATGCTGCACAACATACTGTAAACGCTAGTGCAAAATTATACATAATCAATTTCCTTCTTTCAAATAATAGTTTTTTTTAAAATTTAATAATACATACTAATTTTTCCTAATTATTGCCAAAATATTTTTATTGCAATATTACCAAAGCTATAATTCCTATAGAATTGCCTTCTCTCTTAAAATGCACTTTTAATCACATAACCTTTGGATTTTCCATCACCCCCTTTTAAGTTCCGCCTGGCAATGTATACTCACAATGTTGGAAAATAGGTTTTACTGCTTCATGAAAATATTCATGCATATCGAATAAACTTTTGGCAATACCTAGCAGTATTGATACATGCATATCATGTCCACCTGCATGCATAATTTATAGGTTTCAAGGTAAATAAAATCTCTAAATTTGTATTATTCTTCACATACTACAAATTAATCGGACTACTTGAAATGAAAAAGTTAGTAGACATGGGTAACAATTCATTTTAAAAATGAAGATATACAAATTTTATCATATGTATAAAAAGTTATTTCAAAAATAAAAATCACTATAAGTAACTGGTTATTATTGCTAATTATAGAATCCACATGATTAAACTGTATATGGTTACCAAAATAAATTCTATATCTATTAAATTTATTTGTCAAGTGAAATAGACCATTTTTTATATTTAGGCTTTTTTAAAACTATATGTAAATTTTTATACAATATTATATAAACTTTATTTGAGCATAATAAAATACCTCTGAAATCGATCAGAAGTATTAATATATTTTAAATTATTTTAAACTTTTCTTAGCTGAATTTCGGCTATTTCACTGCATTGTACGGCAAGTACCTATTTCTTTTCAAACCAATCATTTAAATAGTATTTAATTGACCTAATTAGTTCCTTGGAAAAAGGAGAGTCTTTTTTTCTTGCATAAAACTTTTCAGCAAATTTAAAGTTGCTTTTTTCATTAGATGCAAACATATCATCAATAAAATCGTTATTAATTTTAGGATATGCTTCATCAAAAACAATGAACGGCTTTCCAAATCTTTCGCGAATTTGAGGTTTTGTATCATAATTACCCATTACTATTAAGGTGGCTGGCATAGTGTATTTGGGTAAACTAAATAGTTTTTTATGAAATTCACAATTTTCCATAATATCTCCTATGTAGCAAGTTCCAATACCTAGACTTTCTGCTGCAATAACAGCATTTTGAGCCGCTATCATTGCATCTTGCATTCCAAGTATAAAATCACTAATTACAGGTCCCTCATAATCATTAAATATTTGTTTGATTTGACGTTGTTCAAAATATTTGTCCCATTTATAATTATCAACGATAAACAATAAAGCTAGGCTAGCATTTTCTATAAATGGCTGATTATCACAGCTTTTAGAAAGTTTTAAAAGTGTGTCTTTTGATTGTATTTTGATAATGCTATAGTACATCATATTTCCAGCTGTTGCTCCACGCATAGCGGCGTTAATAATTAAATCTATCTGTTCTTCTGTTATTTCATTATCATTGAATTTTCTTATTGAAGTATGTTCATTTAACATTTTTATAACTTCGTTCATATGTGCCTCCTAATGTTACAATGATTTAGTGCCTATATTGTTTTCAATCTTTAGTTAATAGATTATATCTTGCCATTATGTATTCATCTGCATATTTACCGTTCTTAATTATGGCGTATTTTTTTGTACCCTCTATTACAAATCCTAAAGACTTATATAAATTTACCGCTCTTTCATTATCAGTAAACACACCCAATTCTAATCTTACAAGCATTAACCAATTATCTGATAAATCAATAACCTTATTTAATAATGCCTTTCCAATACCTTCACCTTGATAGTCCGTACTGACAGCAATTCCAATACTTCCCGAATGTCTAATTCTAGCAGGAGTATTTACTATTAAGCCTATACTTCCAACTACCTTTTTTATTCCATTTTCCTCTAATTCTGCGACAAACATATGTTGATTGTCTGTAAGCTCATTAATTTGCGCTTGCATTTTAGTTGTTCTCTCAC
>JBGUET010000114.1:0-7148 GCA_041821225.1 Sedimentibacter sp. | reverse complement strand
CATAAAATACAATGTGGGAAATATTATCCTAAAAGGTGTTGAAATAGATAGTGAGTATATATGTATAAACTATGGCAAAGGTGAAAAAAATCAACAATCTTGCATTCTTCATGGAAAAATAAGCAAGGAAGAACAACAGCAAATATCAAAACGTTTTCACTATGAAACAGGAATAACGCCTATTTTAAAACAATACTAAATTCCAAGGAGGAGATTACATGAAACACAAAAAAAGAATAGCTATTTTATTAACCATTGCAATGATTATTTCCATGATTCAATTGCCTGCTTTTGCTCAGGAAACAAAAAGCTTTTCTGACATGCCAGAAAATTGGTCAACTCAAGCATTGCAAAACGCAGTATCAAATGGCCTTTTAAATGGATACAATGGTAAAATTTCACCAAATGACTATTTAACTAGAGCACAAATGGCAGCAGTTGTTAATCGCGCTTTTAATGCAACAGAGAAAGCGCCATTAAAAAATTTTAATGATGTTACAGTTTCTTCTTGGTACTATGAACACATGGAAATTGCACTTAAAATGAAAACATTTATGGGAAATGGCCATGGCTTTTTAGAACCAGAAAATAATATTACTAGAGAAGAAGCCTTTGTAGTTCTTGCTAGGGCATTTAAAATATCCGGGGAGGCTGAAAGTGCTCTTGATGGATTCTCAGATAAAGATATGGTGAGTTCGTGGGCGAAAGATTCCTTAGCATCGCTTGTTAAAGCAGGATATATTGCTGGTTCAAATGGAAAGCTAAATCCAAAATTAAATATTATAAGGGCTGAATTTGCCAAATTAATGGATAATTTACTCAAACAATATATAAAAACATCCGGTACGTATACACAGGTAGTTTCAGGAAATGTGATGATAAATGTTCCTGGTGTTACAATGAAAGATGTTGTTATAAATGGGGATTTAATAATTGGAGATGGTGTTGGTGACGGAGATGTAACCTTTGATAATGTAGAAGTAGCTGGACGTGTTTTAGTAAGAGGCGGTGGAATAAATTCAATTATCATTAAGGGCAATTCTAAAATTCACAAAATTATTGTTGCTCGTGTTGATGGAGAAGTGCGAATTTATGCACAAGATGGTACAGAAGTTGGAACTTTCATAGCAGATGGTCTAGACAATGTTTTAATAGAAGGTAAATTCCAATCTGTTATAATATTAGCTCCCAACATTACAGTGACAGCAGTAGCTGCGTCCATTAACAGCGCACTGATTGAAGGAGATAACTCAGTTTTAATTGTAAAAGGGAACTCTTATGTTAAAAAAGTTTCTGTAAATGGAAGCGGTGTAACTATAAAGGGAGACGGAAAAGTTGATGAAGTTATGGCAAATGGTAATAACATAACAGTTGATACCATAAATACTTCTGTAACTGCATCCTCTGATTCTTCAAATATAAAGGCTTATGGAAAGACAGTGGCTCCAGGTAAAACAGTTGTTACGAGACGCAATACAAGTTCTTCTTCAAGCAGCACAAGTGTAACATTATATGCTGCTAGCCCAAGTGCATCACCAGTAGCCGGGCAAGTTACTAGTGGTACCGCAGTTACGTTGACTACAACCACCGCTGATGCTACGATTTATTATACAAAGGATGGAAGTACTCCAACCATAGGAAGTACAATATACACTGAACCAATAATTATTTCTGGAGATGTAACAATTAAGGCCATAACTGTTAAATCAGGTATGAATAACAGTAGTGTTCTATCAGCAACATATACTATTTTGATTACAATTCCTTCAGATTTTGCTGGAGGCAGTGGTACTGAACAAGACCCTTACAAAGTAGCAACAGCTACACAGCTTAGCAATGTAAGAAATTATCTTGACAAACATTTTATTCAAATTGCAGATATTGACCTAGGTACTTCAACATGGTCTGACGGTGAAGGTTGGGAACCTTTGGGAGATTTTACCAATAAGTTTACTGGCAGCTATGACGGGGATGGATATACAATTGATAATTTAACAATAAATCGTGATGAGATGTATCAGGGGTTGTTTGCATATTTGTCTAATGGATTGATAGATAATGTTAAATTAATTAGTGCTTATATTGAAGGTGGAATGTGGACTGGTGGAATTGTAGCCTTCCAATCTGGTGGTTCTATTCTTAATTGTTCGTTAGAGGGGGTTGTAAAAGGACTTGGCAATCATGGAGGACTTGTTGGACAAAGCAGTGGTCCTGATGCTCTCATAGATGGATGCTACACAACTGGTGAGGTTTCAACACTTGAAAGTACTGGGACACTTAATTATGTAGGTGGATTAGTTGGACGTACAGCTAACAGTTCTGTAATATCAAATAGTTTTTCTTCCTCAGATGTATCAGGGGATAATACTGTGGGAGGATTAGTAGGATTAGTGTTTAACAGTTCAATTGAAAAATCCTACGCACTAGGAGATGTTTCAGGTAGTACAAAATTAGGTGGAATTGTAGGCTGGGCAAATGGTACTAGTGATAGTGGAACAACAATTGAAGATATCTACTACCAGGGTAAAATTACAAGTTCTGGAGATACATTAGTTGGGGGGGTTGCTGGTTTTGGCTCATATACTACTGTTGAAAATGGTTACTTTATTGCTGAAAAATCTGTATATAATGAATACAATCCATATTATGGTTTGTTTGGAAACTACGATGAAAATACTCAATTCAATGAAATCTATATTGCTTCAACACACAGTGCTGACCAGACTTACATTAGTTTATATGAAAGAACAATTGGCGACTTGAAAAAATTAAGCACATATAAAAATTTTGATTTCAAATATACATGGGGGCATAATGCAGATGAAAATGATGGATTCCCATTCTTAAAATGGCAGGGATACGAACATATATCTGATTTTGCTGGAGGTAGTGGAACAGTAGATGACCCTTATGAAGTTGAAACGGTTGAACAATTGAATCTCGTTAGAAATTATTTAGAAAAGAATTTTATTCAAATAGAAGATATTGATATGACTGATTATTTAAGTGTAGATGGTGAAGGTTACAATGCTGGAGAAGGGTGGACACCAATAGCATCCTATTATTCCGATGGACAGAAAATGTTCTTAGGAACATATGATGGAGATGATTTTACCATTACTGGATTGACTATTAATAGACTATCTAAACAATACATGGGATTGTTTGGTCGGTTGGGAGAAGATAGTGTACTAACGAACATTAAACTAAAAGATGCTTCTATAACTGGAGATAGCTCAATTGGAGCTTTAGCAGGATATTGTATGGGGGATACTATTAATTGTTCATCTGTAAACGGATATATTCATGGAACAGGTTCTGACGTAGGGGGCTTGGTAGGAGAATTTTTCGGGGACATGGATGATTGCTCAGTAACTGGTACAGTCATAGGAGACTATTCTAGAGTAGGTGGATTGATTGGAGATTTATATAGTTCTGACAATTCATCAAGAGTAACAGATTCTTACAATGAGGCAGATGTTTTCGGCGGCGACATAAATGGAACATGGGCAGATGCCTATAGTGTTGGAGGAATTATTGGTGAGTGCAGTGGGTCAACTGTTGAAAATTGCTATTCTACTGGTGACATATATGGAAACGAAGAAGTTGGCGGGTTAATAGGAAGCAATGATGATGGTATCATTAAAAATTGTTACTCCGTTGGTGATATTTATGGCTTGGTTGACAGTGATAATGACTGGGGATACTATATAGGTGGTTTAGTAGGAGAGAATACTTACGATAATGAGATAATTAATTGTGAAGCACGTGGAAAAATTAGTGCAGCAGGGGCTGATGAGGTTGGAGGTTTAGTAGGTGCTAACGGCAGCTCCATAATAAGAAATTCTGGTTATACAGGTGACTCAGTAATTGGGTTTGATACTGTGGGAGGATTGGCAGGAGATTCTGATTATTCTACTATTTCTAACGCATATGTTGCGACATCAGTTGCCGGAAACGAATATGTTGGTGGCTTGATTGGTTATTCTGAAAATGATGATATCACCGAATCATATACGAAATGCACTGTTTCATCTACCTCAGTGGAGTATGAATTTGGTGGATTCATTGGAGGGGGAAGCAACATGACAATATCAGATTGCTATTCTCAATCTAGCGTAAGTGGTCATAAGGAAGTTGGCGGATTTATTGGATATGTGGGAATTGGAACAAATACTATTACAAATTGCTATGTTGTTGGGTCCGTCTCTAAAGCTTTTTCAAGTAGTTCTCAACTTGGGAACTTTATAGGAAACCTGAGCACACAAGCAGGTGTGGTTACAACAATTACTAATTGCTACTATGACAGCGATGTAGCGACTCAGCCAGATAATTCAATTGGTGTTCCAATGACAACTGAAGAAATGACAGACAAAAGTAATTTCACTGGTTGGAATTTTACAGAAAACACAGGAATTTGGGCGATTGATACTGACCCAGCTTCTTATCCATACTTTCAATGGCAGATTAAATAACAGAAAAAGTGAAATAAAAGAGCTCTAATTATGAACTGACCCCAATAAGTTTAATCTAAAAAATCTAACTTATTGGGGTCGCATTATTTTTGTGGTTCTTTTTATTTTCTACATGCTTTTTATAGCGGTTGTAAGTTCATGAATTGATTGTGTCAATTGAGTGAGCTTTGATTCTATTCTAACAAGCAAATAAGCTGTTACTGCAATTGGAAATCCAAAGTTTCCTACTATATTTAACAATTCTTCCATTTTCTCACCTCCTGTTGTCTATCATAAGTTTCTTTAATTTTTTTATTGCATTGTATTTTGTCCCAGTGGCAGTACGGTAGTTTATATTTAAATGTTTTGAAATTTCATGCATAGGAAGCTCTTCAAAATAGTATAAATAAATGATTTGTTGTTCATTTTGTGAAAGCATTTTGATTTTTGACAAAAGTTCTATATTTTCTTCTTGAGCAATAATGCTTTCTAGCAGGTTATAGTTGCTGTCTATATAGCTTTCTAAATTTATACTGCCATCTTCCATGATTTTTTTTGATAAACTTACTGAATTAGTTTGGTTTTTTGTGTTTCTGTAATAATTTTTATAATAATACATTATTTTTGTTTTGACATAATGAAGAAAATGAACGTTGCGGCTTTTATCAAAGCTTTTTAAAGATTGTAAAATTACGATATATCCTTCCTGCACTAAATCTTCAACCACATGGTCACTTGATTTCCAATATTTATATATATTTTTGTAAATGAGAGGACGTAACATCTTAATTAAAATTTCTTGATTATTCTTGTCCCCTTTTAATGACTGCTGAATAATATGATTAATAGCAGAGTCCATATTTTCTACACCTTTCAATTAAACTAATATTATTATATTAAAAATTATATTAAGTGTAAAAACAGGAGTAGTAGAAAAGTGAAGGGCAATCTGTTAAAATTTCTTGAAATTTTAAATATTGAAATTTCAGTGCGAATTTTTATAAAAGGAAATGAATCAAATGGAAAATCTGGTAAAATTCAATGAAATTGAAGCTATGCTGCCATTATATGTGAAAGACAAAGGAAACTGTACGGAGTTAATCACTTTAGCATCTTCTTGTATAAGAAATGCAACAGTTGAAACTTGTATTAGAAATCTGGCAGATTATTATAATTTGAGTCTATATCACAACAGAATCAATTATGGTGCTGAGCTAGGTATAACTAACAAGGTTCCAATTGTAATTAATGATAATTTAGTTTTTATTTACATCAATGTGAGGGAACCTTTGTTTAAACACGATGCTGCCTATGGTTTTATAGATATTAAGGCGATTGACAACATCTTTTTAAATGAAGGAAAAGCTGCTATACAAATGAAATCAGGCAGAATTATACAAACAAGGGAAAGTGTAAAATCTTTAAGAAAAAACATGTTTAACGGAAGAATAGCAAAGGATATTTACAAAGAAAAACATAAAAAACAGTAGAAAGTGAAGCGACTTATGAAAATAATGCTCTTTGTTTAAGTTTATATGAAAACAAAAGGCTTTAAAAACATCTGAATTGCTTATGGATTTGTGTAATAAATACACAAATCCTTTCTTCATATAATTAATTCATATATAGTTATAAAATTCATATAATTAATTAATAAGATTACGAAAAATTGGAGGGAAAGATGGACGAGAAAACAGTTCAAAGTCTACTGCTTGAAAATAAAGAAATATTAAATGTATCAGGTGTTGAAATTGTAGATAATTTTAATGCAGAAACAGTAGTTCTGATTACAACTAAAGGTAAATTGACTATAAAAGGGGAAAAACTTAATATAAGCAAGTTGAATGTCGATGAAGGAAAGCTTGTTGTGAAAGGCATTATAAATTCCATGCTGTATTCTGAATATGAGGGTAAAAAAGAAAAAATAAGTTTGGTTAAGAAATTGTTTAAGTAGGCACAAAATGGATTTCTTACCTTACTCGCAAGAATACACACTTGTAATATCAGTTATGGGAGGTATGCTTCTAGGTTTTATTTGGGACATATATCGACTTTTAAGGCATTATGTTAAAATGGGTTCTGTTGGCACTGCTTTGGGTGATTTTATTTATTGGATCATAAGCATATATATAAGTATTCAGCTTATATTTGATATAAGCTATGGAAATGTTAGAATGTACATTCTTATTGGATTTGTTTTAGGTTCCCTTTTGTATTTTTATGGTTTAAGCTGTTATATTTTAAACGTTCTCATATATATTATAGATTTGATACTATATGTTGTTAAAAAAGTTATCTCTTTAATGATTAATCCTATAAAATTTATAATAAAGCAATTAAAAATAATTTTGTATCCTTTAGAATTAAAATACGAAAAAACCAAAATCAATGGGAAAAAAAGGTATAAATTTTTTAAATTTAAACTAAAAAAGATTTCCAAAAACAAAAAAATGTTATATAATAAAAAGAAACGCGAAAGATACGAAAACAAAAGAAGAAAGGAGCTAGCCATTGAAGGAAGACCCGAAAATCATAGAACTAAAGAAAAGAATAAATAACGATGATTTTAGAAAAAAAGAAAGAGATATCAAAGAACAAAAAAGACAAATGAAGCTTGCTGCTCCAGTAAAGAAGAAGAGAAAATTTAATATTATCAATTTTGTTTTTGCTGTGTTTTTATTATATTTTGCGTAT
>JBGUET010000113.1:0-7194 GCA_041821225.1 Sedimentibacter sp. | reverse complement strand
CTGTTACAACTGCTTCTGGAGTTTTTTGACCAGATGCGATGTTTTCACCCCATGCTGACCAGCTTATTCCAAATTGTTTTAACATGTCTCCTGCACTTCCGTATGTTGGTGACTGATGTGCAAAATAATTGTTTGTAGCCATATCTTTTGATTTTGTTCTTGCAACATTAGAAATTGCTGAATCCAATGTAAGTGCTGACAATCCAGCATTTTGTCTTTCAATATTAACAAGTTCTGTTACTTTTTGCTCATATGTTAGATTAGACGAAGAAACTGATGTGTTGCTTGTTGTGGCAGCTGGCTCAGTTGTTGTTGGAGCCGTAGTTGTTGGCTCAGTTGCAACAGGTGTTTCAGCTACCGTCTCAGTTACAGTAGGCGTTGTAGCTACTGGCTCAGTTACAACAGGTGTTGTAATTTCTGGCTGAGCTTTTACAGTTTTAGCTGTATTTGTATTTAATGTTTTATTCCAATCTATTGAATTTAAATTTACAGTCTTTCCGTTTAAAGTAAGCTTATATTGTTTTAAAGTTGAATTGCTGCTTAAACTTTTCAATAAGCCACTTAAATCATAATTGTTTACCTTTGTACAAGTTGTTGCAGCAAATGCTGATGTTGATGATAAAGCTAAAGTTGCTGCTAATGTTAATGCAATTATTTTATTTTTCATAATACACTCCTATTTAGTCTTTAGATTTTTGGGGAAGCAATACTCCTTGCTTCTTTAGAAATTTTATAACTTGTTAATGAGTTTTTCGTCATAAGTGATTATAGCATGTACCTATATACAAATAAACAATCAATAACTTCATGAATTGTCAAATGTGTCAATTATATTACACAATTTAGTAGATTGAAAAATATATAACAAAAAAACTGTAATATGATGGTAAATAATTACAGAAGATGTATTAAATCTGAATTTAAATGACATGAATTGGAAAGTAGAACAGAATATAGAATAAAAACAGTATGTAATTGTAATAAAATCTTGACAATGCATTAAATTTATATTATCATTCCTGTTATATACTAATAATATCATAACTTTGAAGGAACTTAAGTAACATTTTGGTTACAAAATAGAGAGTGAGTCGGTTGGTGAAAGATTCATAGAACAAAGTGTGAAATACAATTCTGGAGTTGCTGTGGAATACACAGCGGATTATCTGTCCGTTAAATCAGAGTGAGGCAGTTTGCGCTATGGCGCACAATGTGAATTAAGGTGGTACCACGGGTTATCCCGTCCTTTATGGATGAGATAGCCCTTTTTTGTGTATGCCCTACCGCAACGAGTTCCCTGCATTACTTACCGCAACTTTCTCCACAATGTATGCAATGGCAAATAAAAACGAAAAAATGGAGGTAGACATGGAAAAGCAAAATGTTTTTGATGTATTAAAAGAAAGAGGATATTTAGAGCAATGTACTCATGAGGATGAAATAAAAGAATTGTTAGGAAAAGAGTCAGTAACATTTTATATAGGTTTTGATCCAACAGCAGACAGTCTTCATATAGGCCACTATATACAAATAATGGTTATGTCAATCATGCAGCAATATGGGCACAGACCTATAGCACTTTTAGGCGGAGGGACTACAATGATTGGAGACCCTAGCGACCGAACTGGCATGCGCTCTGTTATGACCCAGGAGATTATTTCTCAAAACGCTGAGAATTTTAAAAAAGTATTTGAAAAGTTCCTTGATTTTTCTGAAGGCAAAGCCATAATGGACAATAATGCAAATTGGCTTTTACCTTTGAATTATCTAGACTTCATGAGAGAAGTAGGTGTTTATTTTTCAGTAAATAGAATGCTTGCTGCAGATTGTTACAAAAATAGGATGGAACAAGGTCTTACATTTTTTGAATTTGGATATATGCTCATGCAGTCTTATGACTTTTATATATTAAATCAAAAGTATGGCTGCAAAATGCAGTTTGGTGGTAATGACCAGTGGTCAAACATTATTGGTGGGGTTGAGTTAACACGCAAAAAATCAGGAGAACAAGTATACGGAATGACTTTTTCTTTATTGACCAATAGTGAAGGCAAGAAAATGGGTAAGACTGAAAAAGGAGCTTTGTGGCTTGATAGAAATAAAACATCACCTTATGATTTCTATCAGTACTGGAGGAATATTGACGATGCAGATGTTGAAAAATGTTTAGCACTTCTCACATTCATGCCTATGGATGAAGTAAGACGTCTAGGTGCATTAGAAGGCTCTGAAATAAACAAAGCAAAAGAAGTGCTTGCTTTTGAAGTGACAAAGTTAATCCATTCTGAAGAAGATGCAATAAATGCACAAAATGCAGCTAGAGCATTATTTGAAGGAGGAGCTGAATCAGAAGACATACCTACAACTGAGCTTACTAGAGCTGAACTTGGAGAAGGCATGTCAGTTATTGACCTTATGGTTAAGGCTGGTTTGATTAAGACTAAGAGTGAAGGCAGAAGACTGATTGAACAATCGGGAGTTACTGTGAATGATAATATTGTAAGTGAAGTAAACGCAACAGTATCAGAAGCAGATTTTTCAGATGAAAAGTTGATGATTAAAAAAGGCAAAAAAATATACCATAGGATAAAATTAGTTTAATCTATTAAATAGTACAAAACAAATAAAAATTTAGAGATTCTTCACTGCATTCAGCAATGCTTATTTCCTGCTGTGTTATGAGAGGAATCTCTTATTTCATATAAATATATATAAAATTATTAATACTTTAAGGAAATTATGGTAAAATACTATAGAAGTATAAAAAGAGAGGAGTGATTATGTGTTAAGCAAGCAAGTAATTGAAGATACATTAAATGCAGCCTTGACAACAGGTGGAGATTTTGCAGAAATATATGTTGAAGACAGAACAAACAACGGTATAGTAATGATAGGTGGAAAAGTTGAAAGCACAATGACGGGAAGAGATTACGGCATTGGAATTCGTATATTTAAAGGGTTTAATAGCGTATATGCATATACGAACAAGTCGGATAGAGATTCACTCATATTAACGGCCAAGAAGGCGGCAGCAGCAATAGAGGGAAATAATAAAAACATTTCCATAAACCTTACTAAGACGATTACAGAAAATATAAATATCATACATATTGACCCAAATACTGTAGAAAAAACAAGAAAAGTCAATTTAATGCGACAGGCATACAACACTGCATTTAATTATGATGATTTAATAACTCAAGTTACAGTTAGCTATATGGATTATAATCAAAATATAATGGTTGCAAATTCTGAAGGATTATGGAAAGAGGATAAACGTATTCGCTCACGTATGGCCATATCTTCCATAGCAAGCAAAAATGGAGAAATGCAATCAGGATTTTTTGGTCCTGGTGCTAGCAAAGGATATGAATTTTTTGAAAATCTTGATGTGGACAAATATGCAAAAGAAGCATCACGCATTGCCTTGACCATGGTAAATGCGAAGTACAGTCCTAGCGGAAAGATGCCAGTTATAATAGATAATGGATTTGGAGGCGTAATATTCCACGAAGCATGCGGTCACGGATTAGAAGCAACATCAGTAGCGAAGGGTCTATCTGTTTTTGCAGACAAAATAGGTCAGCAAATAGCATCACCTCTTGTAACTGCAATTGATGACGGAACCATACCAAATGAATGGGGCTCTTTCAATATTGATGATGAAGGAACTTCTTCACACAGAAATATTCTTATTGAAAATGGAATATTAAAGGGGTATATGATAGATAAGTTAAATTCAAGAAGAATGAAAATGGATATTACAGGGTCGTCTAGAAGACAATCATACAGATATGCTCCAACATCACGAATGACAAATACATTTATTGACAATGGTAAATCAACGCCTGAAGAAATAATTACAAATACAGAAAAAGGTATTTATGCAAAGTATATGGGCGGAGGTTCTGTAAATCCAAGCACAGGAGAATTTAACTTTGCTGTTATGGAAGGTTACATTATTGAAAATGGAAAAATTAAAGAGCCTGTAAGAGGTGCAACTTTAATTGGAAAAGGAACAGATATACTAAATAAAATAGATATGGTTGGAAACAATTTATCATATGGGCAGGGAATGTGCGGCTCTGTAAGTGGAAGCATTCCTACTAATGTAGGTCAACCTATGATAAGAGTGTCAGAAATAACTGTTGGTGGAAGGGAAGGTGAAAAATAATGGAAATGAAACCCTATATAGAAAAAATATTTGCTGCAGGCAAAAAAAGCGGATTAGATGACATGGAAGTTTATTATTCAACCGGAAGCAGTCTTTCATTGAAAGTTTTTCAAAAGGAACTTGATGGATACAGCCTTTCAGAAAGTGAAGGTTTGTCCTTAAGAGGAGTTTACAATGGTAAAATGGGATATTCATACACTGAAAAAGTAGATGACTCATCCATAGATTTATTAGTTAAGAATGTTGTAGAAAATGCAACTGTAATAGATTCTGACGATGAAGAATATATTTATGAAGGATCTAAAGAATATAAAAAAGTGGATACGTTCAATCCAAATCTTGAGAATATTCATGAGATTGACAAGATAAAATTTGTAAAACAGTTAGAAGAAGAGGCTTTTAAAGTTGACAATAGAATTGCTACAGTGGAAACTTGCGTATATGGCGATGGCTTTGGAGAAACAATTATGTCCAATACCAAGGGGCTGTATCTCCATGAAAAAAGCAATATTGCATATACTTATGTTGTTGTAGTTGCAAAAGAGAAGGATGATATAAAAACAGGAATGGCATATAGGACAGGTAATGATTTTAGCAAGTTTGAAGCTAAAGAAATTGCTGAAGAAGCAGTACATGAAGCACTGTCATTATTAGGAGCTAAGTCAATTAAATCTGGTGAATATGCTGTAGTTATTAGAAACAGTGCTGCAGCTGATCTATTAGAAGCATTTGCTGGAATTTTCTCGGCAGAAAATGTACAAAAAAACCTGTCTCTTTTAAAGGGAAAATTAAGCGAAAAAATAGGAAGTGAAAAATTCACTCTTGTTGATGATCCATTCATGGATGAAGGATTAGCATCTAGATCATTTGATGGCGAAGGCGTTGCTTGCAGTTATAAGAAGGTAGTAGAAAAAGGCGTTTTAAAAACCTATTTACACAATTTAAAAACATCTAAAAAGGATGGAATTAAAACTACAGGAAATGCAAGTAAAGGCTCATATAAATCTTCCATAGGAATAGCACCTTCAAACTTTTATGTAGAAAAGGGAGAAAAGTCGCTTGATGAAATAATTTCATCAATGAAAAGTGGAGTTTTAATAACAGAACTTCAGGGTTTGCATTCTGGATTGAATTCTGTATCAGGGGATTTTTCACTTGCAGCCCTGGGATATGAAATACAAGAAGGCAAGATAACTAGGCCGGTGGAACAAATCACTGTAGCAGGAAATTATTTTGAACTGCTTAATAATATAGAAGAGACGGGAACTGATTTGAAATTTGGGTTGCCAGGAGATGCATACATTGGTTCTCCATCACTTAAAATAAAAAAACTTGCAATAGCAGGGGAATAAACTAGTAAAAAGGCAGTCCATTAAATTATGGACTGCCTTTTATAAATTTAATCTACCTTCTCGCGTTCATTGAATAATAATGTTATGCAGTATAAACCAGCTAAACCTACAAGTCCGTAAACTAAGCGGCTGAATATTGCTGTTTGGCCTCCAAACACAGCAGCAACTAGATCAAACTGAAACAATGCTATCAGTCCCCAATTAATAGCTCCTATAATGACTAATACTAAGGCAAATTTGTCCATAGGTTAATCCTCCTTAATTAAATATAATGTTATTGTTTCAATAATTTTCTATATTATGCATTTTTTCTAAAATATTTAAATTACTATTACAGTAATTATTTAACATATATAACTTAAGTGAATATAATACATATAAAGAATTATCGAAATTAAGGAGGTTATTATGGATAATTACAGACCCGAAAATATTGCTGTAGGAAATGAAAAGTTAAATGTTCAGTGTGACAAAAAACCTAAGGGCCCATATGGTCATTTTGATGAAAATATTGTAGCGGGAACAGGAGGAATAGATTCTTCACTATTGTTTTTCTTTTTGATTTTAGTTTGTATTGTATGCCAAAGTGATTGCGGAATAAGTATGGATACACTTCTTTGGTTTTTCTTGCTTTTAGTTGTACTATACAATCAATTTGATCTATAAAAAATCTGCCTGGATTTCAGGCAGATTTTTTTATTTAATTTACATTGCTCTATTTGTTCCATCATCTAAAAGCTCAATTTCAAGTTTATCAAAATCAATTTCATCTATAAAATCATGAGGATTAAATGTGACATACTTGAATTGAGAAAATTCAAGTTCATGGTTTTTTAGCCAAATAGGTACGCTTATATCAAGCTTCTGGCATATTTCTTTAAGGCATTTGTCGCGTTTTTCTTCAAGTGATAGATCTTCTTTATTTTTAACTACTAGTGAGTTAATAATTTTATTAGATTTAATTTTCTTTGCCCACAATTTATACATTTCTCACCTATTTCACTTCATTGCTTTGTATATTAATTATTAAGAAAATGTTGGAGTTAAAACGAAATCTTTAATTATAAAACCGCCATAATCTATCTTAATACTTGTTAACGAATGTTCAAGTTGCTTAGGCACAATTATATTAATGCCATCTATGTCATATAAATTATCATTTTCAGATTGTTTCACCGAAACAATATCATAGGTAAAACCTCTTCATCCGGCACGATAACTTTTTAACTTAATGGGTACGTTATTATCTTTCATCAATGACAGCTTTTCTCTAGCCTTGTCAGTAATAATAAAGTTCATAAATACCTCTATCTAGCAAAACTTGGAGTTATTTCAAATCCCTTTTTGAAAAAATTAGTTGAATAATCAATTTCAGCACCACTTATAGCGCCCTCTAATTCGTCGGAAACTATTATATCAATTCCTTCTACGTTGTAAATTTTATCATTTTCTGATTGTTTCTCCGAAACAATGCCAAATTCGGCACCACATCACGAAAAGCCTGTAATCTTTAGTTTTATAGGTTCATTGTTGCTTTTTAATTCAAGCAACTTTTCTTTTGCTTTATCTGTTAATTTAAATTCCATATTATCCTCCAATTTTTTTATAATTATATCACAGTATACAAAAAAAATTCATATAAATCTGTGACTAGGTTACATTTACCCT
>JBGUET010000112.1:0-7244 GCA_041821225.1 Sedimentibacter sp. | reverse complement strand
CCAACTAATCTTTCAATGAATTCTAAGAATCTCTCAGGAGTAACCTCAATGGTATAACCATTGCTTACTTTAGTTATTAGTTTTGAATCAAATCCTTTAAATGCCGTTTTTAAATAATCAGTAACATCATCAGATAAGTCTTTATAAATAAAGTTGGAATTCATATCGATGATTTCACTTACTTCATTTATTTCATTTAAATCAGCGAGTAAAATATACTCAACATATTTCATGTCATTATTATATAATTCTTTAATTATTTCATCATTTTCAGAAGTTCCTTCTAATAAATTTTCATAGGTAATTAATCCCAATAAAGAATTTTTAGAAACATATAACTTGTTGTCTGCTACTTTAAAATTAATAGGATCTTCAATTCCTAAATCATTAATTTTAAATATTAAATCAAAAGAGACATACATAGATTCCAACTCATCAATATTTACTACACCATTTAAATTCAAGTCAACATTGTAATTTTCGCCTAATGCCTGCTCTGTAATTTCAATTTGAGTGCTATTATCAAAACTAAACTGTGTTAGATTTCCTACTTCTTTGGATAAACTCACATATCCTAGTTCGTTTAGGCTACATCCTGTTAACATTGAAATCATCATCATCATAACAAGTAATACCGAAATCAATTTTTTAATCATATTCACTTCCTCCTGTTTTTTATTGCATTTTATGCTGTACTAACGTTCAAAATTCTATGAACAACCTGCATATTCTGCTATATAGTTTTCATTTTAACATTTTTATTACTTTAATACAAATCATTATAAAAAAAATACAGTCCTTAAAAAGGACTGTATTTCAAAATGTCTTTATTAATATTTCATTTCGGACATTCTTACATAACCATCATATCTACCCTTAGCATCTTTTTCAGCTTTAGTATACAGTTCTTCTGCTACTTCAGGGAATGATGCCTTCAATGATGCATATCTTACTTCACCTTCAAGGAACTCTCTAAATGAAGTACTTGGTGCTTTAGAATCTAATGTGAATGGATTCTTTCCTTCTTCTCCAAGAAGTGGATTGAATCTGTATAAATGCCAATAACCAGCATCAACAGCTTTCTTTTCTCTTTCTACCGTCTTGCCCATACCTGCTTTAATACCATGATTAATACATGGAGCATAGCATATGATCAATGATGGTCCATTGTAGCTCTCTGCTTCTTTCAATGCTTTTAAATACTGGTTCTTGTCAGCGCCTATGGCAACTTGTGCTACATACACATATCCGTATGTTGCTGCTATCATACCAAGGTCTTTTTTCTTAACTCTCTTGCCTGATGCTGCAAATTTTGCAACTGAGGCAGTTGGAGTTGCTTTTGAAGACTGTCCACCTGTATTTGAGTAAACTTCTGTATCTACTACTAGAACATTAACATCTTCGCCTGATGCCAATACATGGTCTAATCCGCCATATCCTATATCGTAAGCCCAACCGTCTCCACCAATAATCCATTGAGATTTTTTGATTAAGTAATCTTTCTTGTCAACGATATTGTTTATATCCATAGCACAATCATCACATGGTTTGAATCCTTCAAGTGCTGCAATAACTTTTGCAGATGCTGCTTTTGATTCTTCACCTAAATTTTTAGCTGCGATCCATGCTTGGAAAGCTTCTTTTAAATTGTTAGAGATATCTTTTTCTAACAATGATTCCATTGATAATTGAACGCCTTCTCTTATTTGTTTAACAGCCATTGCCATACCAAAGCCATATTCAGCATTATCTTCAAACAATGAGTTAGCCCATGATGGACCTCTTCCGTTTTTGTCTGTTGTATATGGTGTTGCTGGTGCTGATGCTCCCCATATTGATGAACATCCAGTAGCATTTGCTATCATCATTCTGTCGCCAAATAACTGAGTAATAGTTTTTACGTAAGCAGTTTCTCCGCAACCTGCGCATGCTCCTGAGAATTCGAAGTATGGTTTACAGAACTGGCTACCTTTTACAGTATTTTTTGACATCAAATCATCTTTAATAGTAACTTTTTCACTTGCATATTTCCAATTAGGTATTTCTTTTTCTTCTTCAGCAATTGGAGTCATAACTAGAGCTTTATCCTTAGCTGGACATATATCAGCACAGTTTCCGCATCCTGTACAATCCAATGTGCTTATTTGCATTCTATATTCTAATCCTTCAAGACCTTTACCCATAGCTTTTATAGTTGTAAAGTTCTCTGGTGCGTTTGCTTTTTCTTCTGCATTTAGCAATGATGGTCTTATTACTGCATGAGGGCAAACAAATGCACACTGATTACATTGAATACAATTTTCAGGAATCCACTTAGGTACTGTTACTGCAATACCTCTTTTTTCATAAGCAGCAGTTCCAGCAGGGAATGTACCGTCTTCTCTACCTACAAATGTACTTACTGGAAGGCTGTCTCCTTCTTGTCTGTTCATTACATCAGCAACATTTCTAATAAATTCTGGTTTTTCTTCTTCTGTAAATGATACTGTTAATGTGCTGTTATCGCTAACGTCTTTAGCAGTTTTCCAAGCTGCAGGTACATCTATTTTAACTAAACCTGTAATACCTTTTTCAACAGCAGCCTTGTTCATGTTAACAACTGCCTCACCTTTTTTACCATATGATTTAACAATAGCACCATTCATATATCCTACTGCTTCATCAACAGGTATTACATCAGCCAATTTAAAGAATGCTGATTGCATAATCATGTTAGTTCTATTGCCAAGACCTAAATCATGAGCAATTTGAGTTGCATTAATAGTGTAGAATTCAATTTGTTTATCAGCCATGTATTTTTTATAATTTGCTGGCAACTTAGCTTCTATTTCTTCAGGTGTCCAAATTGTATTCAATAAGAATTTTCCACCTTTTTTAAGTCCTGTCAAAACATCATATTTAGAAACATATGATTGTTGTGACAATGAAACAAAGTCAGCTTCATCTATTAAATATGTTGATCTGATTGGTGATTTACCGAATCTTAAGTGAGATACTGTAACACCGCCTGATTTTTTAGAATCATATGAGAAATATCCTTGGGCATACATTGTAGTATGGTCACCAATGATCTTAATAGCATTTTTGTTTGCTCCAACTGTTCCGTCAGAACCAAGTCCCCAGAATTTACATCTTACTGTTCCAGGAGCTGAAGTATTAACTAAAGCAGGAGTTTCTAATGATTTAAATGTAACATCATCAACTATACCAATTGTAAAGTTAGTTTTTGGTTTATCTTCATTCAAGTTATTGTAAACAGCAAATATTTGAGCTGGAGTAGTGTCTTTTGAACCTAGACCATATATTCCGCCTACTATAACTGGTTGTTTTTCTTTTTCATAGAATAATGATTTAACGTCTAAGTACAATGGTTCTCCAACAGAGCCTGGTTCTTTTGTTCTGTCTAATACTGCTATTTTTTTAACAGTCTTTGGCAATACATCAAAGAAATATTTTGATGAGAAAGGTCTGTACAAGTGAACTATTATCATACCAACTTTTTCGCCTTTTGCAGTCAAGTAATCAATTACTTCTTTAGCTGTTTCAGTAACTGAACCAATTGCAATTATAATATTTTCAGCATCTGGTGCACCATAGTAATTAAATGGTTTGTATTCTCTTCCAGTTAATTTGCTCATATCCTTCATATAATCATTTACCATGTCAGGAACAACATCATAAAATTTATTTGAAGCTTCTTTTGCTTGAAAGAAAATATCTGGATTTTGAGCAGTTCCTCTTGTTACAGGATGCTCTGGATTTAAAGCTCTGTTTCTAAATGCTTTTACTGCATCCATATCAACTAGTTTTGCTAAATCAGCATAATCAATTTGTTCGATTTTTTGAATTTCATGGGATGTTCTGAAACCATCAAAGAAATTAAGGAAAGGAACTCTAGATTTAATAGCTGTTAAGTGAGCAACAGCTGAAATATCCATTACTTCTTGAACACTGCCTGATGCTAACATTGCAAATCCTGTTTGTCTTGTTGCCATAACATCTGAGTGATCACCAAATATAGATAATGCATGCCCTGCAATTGCTCTTGCTGTAACATGGAATACTGCTGGCAACAATTCTCCTGCAATTTTGTACATGTTAGGTATCATCAACAACAAACCCTGTGAAGCAGTATAAGTTGATGTTAATGCTCCTGCTTGCAATGAACCGTGTACAGCACCTGATGCTCCAGCCTCTGACTCAAGCTCAGTAACTTTTACTGTCTGTCCAAAAATGTTCTTCTGTCCATGTGCAGCCCAATCATCAATAAGTTCAGGCATTGTTGAAGAAGGTGTTATAGGGAAAATAGCCGCAACTTCAGTAAATGCATACGATATGTAAGCAGCAGCGGTGTTCCCGTCCATAGTTTTCATAACTTTTGACATAAATATATCCTCCTAATATTGTTATTTATATAATAAAACCATTAATAATATTGTTATTAAATCAATACCATTTTTGATTATATATTAAAGGTCAGTTAATTGCAACTAAAAATAATGCAATATTTGCTAATATTGTTAAGGTGGCTTTTAAAATGCATCATTTTCACAGCATTATCCTTATTTAATTAGCCATTTATCGTTTTCATGTTTACTTAATTAAACTTAAAATAAATAAAAAACTTATTTTTTTGCTATTTGCTTTTATAAGTATTCATTTATTTTCTAACTAATTTATGAAATTTTTTATTGTAGGTTTCAAGTGGATTGTACCCTAACAGTTTTTGTCTATAATTCTTAGCAGCTATTTCAACAATTGCAGAAATATTTCTCCCCGGTTTTACTGGTATTACAACAGTGGGAATTTTCACGCCTAATATTTCTGTAAATTCATCATCTGCACCTATTCTGTCATATTCCTTATTTTCATCCCATTCTTCAAGCTCAATAATCAATTCAATATATTGTTCAATCCTTATTGAACCCACACCAAACAAGTGTTTAATATCTAGTATTCCTATTCCTCTTATTTCCATTAAATGCTGTGTAAGTTCAGGGCACGTAGCTTTCAATCCACTGTCAATTTTTTTAATAATTACTGCATCATCTGCAACGAGCCTGTGTCCCCTATTTATTAATTCCAGAGAAGTTTCGCTTTTCCCTATTCCACTTTTACCTTTTATGAGTACTCCCACACCAAAGACTTCAATACACACCCCGTGGATGGTCGTTTCTTCCGCCAACTCTTCCTCAAGAAAGTTTATCATAATATTTACTAATTTATCTGTTTTTTCATTTGATTTAAAAACTGGTCTCTTGTATTTTTTTGCATAATAAATTATATCATCATTTGCATCCATTTCATTTGCAACAATGAGTGCTGGTATTGGAAAGCTAAAAAATTTATCCAATCTTTGTTTTTTTGCTTCTTCATCTAATGTTTTAACAAAAAACATTTCTGCTTTTCCCATGACTTGAACTCTTTCAAAGGAAAACCAATCGAAGTATCCTGCCATTTGAAGCCCTGGTCTTATTATTTCAGCTGTATATATTCTAGATTGTATGTCTTCTGGATAATAAACAGTTTCTAATCCTATATAGCTTACTAAATCTTCTAGTTTAACATATTGCATGCTTTTACCACCCTTTTTTCTAATCAAGAATGAATAATTATAGTCCGACTTTGTCACACTGCAAATTTCTTTTAATCATTGATTGTATTTGTTTTCTTGTTAAAGTAATTGAATACTGATTCTGCTGCCTTTTTGTTCATTCCCAAAACATGAGACAATTCTACAATGTCTTTATTTTTAATATTTTCAACTGAACCGAATTCCCTAAGTAAGTTTAATTTTCTTTTCTCTCCAACATTTTCAATATTGTCCAACTCTGATTTAAACAATGTTTTATCCCTTAGATTCCGATGGTATTCTATTGCAAATCTATGAGCTTCCTCTTGTATCCTATAAATAAGGCGATACACTGTATCTGTCTTTTTAAATTCTATTTCATTATTTTTATATATTAAGCCTCTTGTGGTATGTTTGTCATCTTTTATCATACCACATACTGGTATAGTTAACCCATAATTTTTCATAACTACTTCAACAATATTAGTTTGTCCTTTTCCCCCATCTATGAGGATTAAATCAGGCATTTTATTAAATCCATTCATATCCTCACTAAGGTCTAACCCTCTGTTTATTCGTCTTTCAAGAACTTCCTCCATGCTTTTGTAATCATTTGAACCTGTTACAGTTTTTATTTTAAACCGGCGGTAATTGCTTTTGCTTGGAACTCCCCTTTCAAAAACAACCATTGATCCAACAGATTCAACCCCTTGAATATTGGAAATATCATATGCCTCTATTCTTATTGGAAGTTCATCAAGTTCTAAAAGATCTTTAATTTCTTCGACCGCCTTCATGCTTTCATCAAGGTTTTTCTTTATTCTTTGGCTACCTTTTTCCAAAATCTCAAGTGCATTTTTTTTAATCATTTTCATAAGCGAGCTTTTTTCGCCTTTTGAAGGAACCTTCAAAAAAACCTTGTTTCCTCTTTTTTCAGACATTAACTTTTCAAAAACTTCCGTTTCTTCTATTGGACATTCAATATATATTTCTTTAGGAATATATACTGTTCCTGTATAAAATTGTGTTAAAAACGAACTGATTATTTCTTCTCTTGTTTCATTCTCTATGTTAGTAAGAAGAAAATGCTCTCTCCCCATAATTTTTCCGTTTCGAATGAAAAATATTTGTATGCATGCTTCTTCTATGCCTATGGCGCTACCTATAACGTCTTGGTCAATACTTGAATTAGCAGATACAATCTTCTGCTTTTCAGTAATTAATTCAATAGCTTCAATTTGGTCGCGATGCTTTGCAGCAATTTCATAGTCCATATTCTCCGAAGCTTTCAGCATTTTTTCCCTTAATGAATTAATTATCTCTTCTTCTTTGCCAGATAAAAAATTTATTGCCTTATTAGTTTCTTCCCTATATTCTTTTAAATCAACCGTACCCATGCAAGGAGCAGTGCATCTATTTATGTGATAATTTAAGCATGGTCTTTGATTTTTCTTTGTTCCATCTAGTTTTAGAGAGCATTTCCTCAGCTTGTACAAACTGCCTATTATCTCAATTATTTCATTAACTGCGTAGACGCTTGGATAAGGGCCAAAATACTTTGCTCCATCCCTTTTCACTTCTCTTACTTTATAAATGCGTGGGTATTTTTCCTGGACTGAAATTTTAATATATGGGTATTGCTTGTCGTCCCTGAGCAAAGTGTTGTATTTAG
>JBGUET010000111.1:0-7248 GCA_041821225.1 Sedimentibacter sp. | reverse complement strand
GTAGATGCAGCTCAGCTAGAAAAAACAGTTTCTGATTACAATGAAGTTGTAAAAGCTAAAATGGATTCTGAATTTGGAAGAACATCTTTAGATGTTGAACTTATTACAGCACCATATTATGCAGTAGAAATTTCTCCAGCAGTTCACCATACAATGGGGGGAGTTACAATTAACACAAATACTCAGGTTATTAACAATTCAGGCGAAGTTATAACAGGTTTGTTTGCAGCAGGGGAAGTTACAGGCGGTGTACACGGAGCAAATAGAATCGGTGGAAATGCAGTAACTGACATAACAGTATTTGGTAAAATTGCAGGAATGAACGCAACAGCTTTTGTAAAATAAGTGAATAAATTAAATGCTCCTATCTATTAAAATAGATAAGAGCATTTTTATTGTCCTATGATAATTCAAACATTCCAGTATAAAGCTGATAATATTTGCCTTGTTGATCTATGAGACTTTCGTGGTTTCCACGTTCTATGATTTCCCCGTTTTCTAATACCATAATTGCATTTGAATTTCGAACAGTGGAAAGTCTGTGTGCTATTACAAATACGGTTCTGCCATTCATTAATGTATCCATGCCTTTCTCAATAAGTGATTCAGTACGGGTATCGATAGAACTAGTAGCTTCATCAAGTATAAGAACTGGAGGGCTTGCTACGGTAGCTCTTGCTATGGCCAGAAGCTGACGCTGCCCCTGGCTTAGATTTGCTCCGTCTGAAGTTAATATGGTTTGGTAACCTTCAGGCATATGCTTTATGAAGAAATTGGCGTTTGCCAATTTGGCGGCAGCAATTACTTCCTCATCTGTAGCATCTAATTTCCCATACCTAATGTTTTCCATAATTGTTCCAGTAAATAAATGTGTATCCTGCAATACCATTCCAAGAGAACGACGTAAATCGTCTTTTTTAATTTTGTTTATATTAATACCATCATATCTAATTTTGCCATCAGGAACATCATAAAAACGGTTTATTAAGTTTGTAATGGTTGTTTTTCCAGCGCCTGTAGAACCAACAAAAGCAATTTTGTGTCCTGGCTTAGCATATAGGCTTATACCTTTTAACACAGTTTTATTATCATCATATCCAAATGTAACATCTTCAAATCGCACATCGCCCTTTAATTCTGTATATGTGACGCTACCGTCTTGACAAGGCATCTTCCATGCCCATGTTCCTGTGCGGTGTGCTGCTTCTGAAATATTGCCTTGTTCATCAATTATTGCATCCACCAGTGTTACATATCCACTATCTTCCTCAATAGATTCATCTAAAAGACCAAATATTCTTTCAGCCCCTGCCAAAGCAGTGAGAACTGTATTAAGTTGCTGAGATATTTGAGTTATAGGTTGTGAAAATGAACGAGTAAACTGAAGATAAGAGCCTATTGTTCCTAAATCCATGTAGCCATTAACCACAAGAATTCCTCCAGCAGTTGCTGTAAGCGCATAATGAACATATGACAGATTTCCCATGATAGGCATCAATATGCTTGCAAATGTATTTGCGCTGCTTGCTGCGGAGCGAAGGTCTTCATTTATTTCATCAAATTCTTGTTTTGCTTTATTTTCGTGGCTAAAAACTTTAACTACCTTTAGTCCTTCAATCATTTCTTCAATGTAGCCATTAACCTTTCCCAATTCCTTTTGTTGCTTTTTAAAATATTTAGAGCTGTTGCTGGTAATCTTTTTTAATGCATAAAACATTAATGCAAGCATGAAAAGCACCAACACGGTCAAAATTGGGCTTAATATGATCATCATTATAAATACCCCGGCCACTGAGATGGATGATGCAACAAATTGAGGAAGTCCTTGGCTCATCATTTCTCTTAAAGTATCTGTGTCATTTGTGAAACGGCTCATTGTTTCGCCGTGAGTGTGTGTATCAAAATATTTAATGGGAAGATTCTCTACATGCTCAAACATGTCAACTCTTATTCTTCTCATTGTTCCTGTTGAAACATTAACCATTAAACGGTTGTAAGTGTATGAACATATAACACCAAAAGAGTATATTGCAACCATTAAGCCTATCATTCTCATAAAACCTGATAAATCAGGATTTTCCTTGCCTATAAAAGGAACAATATAATCATTTATAATTGGTTTTAAAAGGTATGTTCCTGCAACCCCAGATAATGAACTTCCTATAATTGCTATTACTATGAATACAAGTTGAAATTTATATTCAAGCAAATATCTTAAAAGTCTTCTCAATGTTTTTGATACATCTTTGGGTTTGGCAAAACCTCTTGGCCCACCACCTGGACCCCTGGTTCTTACTTCTCTTACATTTTCTTTTGACATTTATGCCACCCCTTTCTGCTGGGACTGGTAAACTTCCCTGTAAATTGTATTGTTTTTGAGAAGGTCTTCATGTGTTCCAACTGCATTAATTTGGCCATCGTTAAGAATTATTATTTTGTCTGCCTCGCTTACGGATGTAATTCTTTGGGCAATAATTATTGTTGTTGTATCTTTTAAATTTTCCTTGAATGCTTTTCTGATTTTGCTGTCAGTTGCAGTATCGACTGCACTGGTGGAGTCATCTAAGATTATTATTTTTGGATTTTTTAATAGGGCCCTGGCAATACATAATCTTTGCTTCTGACCTCCAGATACATTTACTCCCCCTTGGCCTAAATCAGTTTCGTAACCATCAGACATTTTAGAAATAAAGTCATGTGCTTGGGCTGCCTTACATGCTTCTGTTATTTCATCATCAGTGGCATTTTCATTGCCCCACTTTAAGTTCTCTTTTATTGTACCTGAAAAAAGAACATTTTTTTGAAGAACCATAGCAACATTATTTCGAAGAGTATCAAGTTGGTAATCTCTAACATCGTGGCCTCCAACTAAAATTCTACCACCCATAACATCGTACAGACGAGGTATCAGTTGAACTAAAGTTGTTTTAGCAGAACCTGTTCCTCCTATAATACCAACTGTTTCTCCAGAATTAATTTTAAAATTTATGTTTGAAAGAGTGAGATTGTCATTATTCTTTGAATAGCTAAATGAAACGTCTTCAAATACAATTGAACCATCAGATGCTGAAATTTGATTTTCTTCATTGCTTTTAATATCAATTTCCTCATCAAACACTTCAATTATACGTATAACAGAAGCTTTAGACATTACAATTCCCACAAAGACCATTGAAATCATCATAAGTGACATAAGTATTTGAGAAATATAGCTTATAAAGCTGAAAAGCTCTCCTGTTTTCATACTGCCTGAAATAATAAAGTTACCTCCAAACCAAGCAATTAAAATTGTGCATGTGTACATGGTGAACATCATAATTGGCATGGAAAATACAATAATACGTTCTGCCTTTAGTTGAGCTTCTCTTAATGCAGAAGCTGCATCTTCAAATTTTTCATTCTCATAGTCTTTTCTAACAAATGATTTTACTACTCGAATAGCAATCAAGTTTTCTTGAACTGATGCATTCATTGAATCGTATTTTTTAAGCATTTTTTGAAAATTAGGATACGCATGTGACATTATAAATGCTAATGCTGTACCAAGCACAGGAATAGCTATTAAAAATACTGTTGAAAGGCGAGCATTTATTGATACTGCCATAACAGTTGCACTCACAAGCATTATAGGTGCACGCACAAGCATTCTAATTGACATCATGAATGCCGTTTGTGTGTTTGTAACATCAGTAGTCAGACGCGTTATTAATGAAGCTGTACTGAATTTATCCACATTTGCAAATGAAAAGTCCTGTATTTTGCTAAATAATTTTTTTCTTATTCCCATTGCTAGACCTGTGCTAGCTAATGCAGCAAAGCGACCAGACAACGCACCGAAAACAAGAGAGATGAGAGCCATTGCAACCATAAGCGAGCCAAGCTTAGTTATATAGCCTATATTGCCGTTCGCAATGCCCACGTCAATTATTTTAGACATTAAATAAGGTATAAAAACTTCGAGAATTACCTCACCGATTACCATTACTGGCGTTAGAATTGCATATTTTTTATATTTCCCCAAAGAAGGGAGAATCTTTTTAATCATATTTTACTCCTTTATGATATTTTTCTTGGACTCGTTTCTTAAAGCAATGATGGAATAACAATCTATTTCACTGCTTTTGCCGTCATTTATGCTCAATATTAGCTTGTCAAGATGGCCTTTTAACGAAAATAGTTCTTCTTCTGAAAAATTATTGAAAAGCTTTTTATCAAAAACATCAAAGCTGTCCCTACATATTTTTGCAAGTTCCGCCCCTTTTTCAGTTATTGAAAGCATATTTTTACGAAGGTTATCTTCATCAGTTTTCTTTTTGATTAAGCCTGATTTTTGCAACCTTTTAGTTGATGTTGCAATTGAAGCTGGTGATACTCTTAATTTGTCAGCAATTTCTTTTTGCGTACAAGCGTCGTTACACATTATGTATTCCAAAAGTGGCAGCTGACCAGGATATAATCCTACTTTGGAAAAAATCCTATGCGCTTCAATGCGTCTTAAGATACTTAGCATTTCCAGACGAGCAATAACTTCTAAAAATTGTTTGTTCATTTTTCACCTCTTATAAAGGTAACTGTTTAACAGTTAACCGATTAACATTCATTAATAATACATATTTTCATATTGTATGTCAAGATAAATTTCATAAAAAAAAGCAGCCCTAAGCTGCTGACAAAAGCATATAAATAGAAGATAGGCAACATTACATTGTTTAGCTCACGTAAAAATACATCAATATAAAGTGGCAAAAGGTTCCTAGCAGTACGAATATATGAAATAGTTCATGAAACCCAAAATAAGTTTTGTTTATGTTAGGCTTCTTAATGCCATAAATAGCTCCGCCTATTGTATAAAAAATACCTCCAAGCATAAGCCAAAATATACCTCCAACAGGCATGCTTTTAGCTAAAGGAGAAAAAAACCAAACAGCCAGCCAACCCATAGCAATGTAAAGTACTGAGCTAACCCAATTAGGGGAATTTATCCAGAATATTTTAATGAATACCCCAACAATTGTAATACCCCAAACAAGGGCTAAAAATCTGTATCCGATACTATTATGCAAGGACACTAAACAAATAGGCGTGTAGGTTCCTGCAATTAAAACAAAAATCATAATGTGATCAAGCTTACGCATAACCAATTTTGCCTTTTGTTTTGATTTATCAATAAAATGGTAAATTGTGCTAGCAGAATACAATAGAATCATGCTTAAGCCGAAAATAGAAAAGGCAATTGCAGTCATTGTATTATTGGCATTTTTAGCATTGTGTAAAAGTAAAAATGTCGCAACAATTCCAAATATAGCACCTCCAAGATGTGTAATAGCACTGGTTAATTCTTTTTTATCTGTATTCATATAACTACCTCCTTATGTAGTAATCATAACTATATCATATAGTTATGATATTACAATATTTGAAATATGTCAACATTAATCTTGTGTTTTTCTTTTAATTGCTATATAATTCAGTACGAGATATTACATATTATGACTAAGAGAGGTTAAAATATGCAAATAGAAGAATTATTGAGTTTTCTAGATAAGACAGAATTTTTGAATCAAATTGAGCAGTCCAAAATTCCTAACATTAATTTATATATGGACCAAGCACTTACATTTATGAATGAAAATCTTGAACATTACAAGCGGAATCAAAGTGATAAGCTTATAACTAAATCCATGATAAATAATTATGTTAAAAGTGGCCTTATTCCAAAACCTGAAAACAAAAAATATTTTCCTCAGCACATGGTCGCTTTAATTTATACTTTTTACCTAAAACAAATCCTACCTCTTGATGATGCTGAAATTATTCTTCATCAGTATTTGGATAATCACTTTAATTTTGAAGATATTAATGAATTGTACAATGAGTTTTTAACCCAGGAAAAAAATGAAGAAATAAAGTTAGAGGAATACCTTAAAACCCTGGCTTCGAATATTTATGATGATAGTTTATCAAATACATATGATGAAGATGAGCTAACATTCCTGTACATTATGCTTTTATCATCTAAAGCAAACACATATAAATTAGTTATAGAAAAACTTTTAGATGATATACCTAAAAATAAACTAAATCAAACCAAAAGGCGTATTAAGTAGATAAAAAAGCACACTTATCATTAAAATAGAGCAAAAGTATTGCTTTTTTTGTTGTATTAGGGTATTATAGTAATATAAAATAAAATAGATTCTGAAATATGTAAAACGGAGTTGCTTTAACATGCTTTGGAAAAAGAAAAGAGAAAAATTTAAAATATGAAATTTGAAAATTTAAAAATAATTGAGCCAATATTAAAAGCCTTAAAGGATGAAGGTTATGAAAGCCCTTCTCCAATACAGGAACAAGCTATTCCACCAGTACTTGAAGGTAGAGATTTGCTTGGATGTGCACAAACAGGCACAGGGAAGACTGCAGCTTTTGCTGTTCCTATCATACAAACCATTTATGGTCAAAAAAACAAAGGTTCTAAAAGACAAATACAATCCTTGATATTAACCCCAACAAGAGAACTTGCGGTACAAATAGAAGAAAGTTTTAGGTCATATGGACGTTATACAACTTTGAAATATTTAGCAATATATGGTGGTGTTTCACAAAATCCACAAACGCAATCTTTAAGAAGAGGCGTAGATGTATTAATAGCTACACCAGGTAGGCTTATGGATTTAGTTAATCAAAGACAAGTTAATTTAGCAAATGTTAAAATATTTGTTCTGGATGAAGCTGACCGCATGCTTGACATGGGATTTATCAATGATGTAAAAAAAATAGTTTCTTATATTCCAGTAGAAAGACAGACTTTGTTTTTCTCAGCTACCATGCCAAAAGAAATTTCTGATATGGTAAACTCGATTTTAGTAAATCCTGTTAAAGTTGCAGTTACACCAGTATCATCAACTGTGGATATAATTGACCAATATGTTTATTTCGTCGATAAAAACAATAAAAAGAAATTATTGGTAGATTTGCTTAAAGGCAAAGATATAATGTCAGCCCTTGTATTTACAAGAACAAAATTTGATGCTGACAAAGTAGTAAAGGACTTGTTAACAAATAAAATAAAAGCTCTTGCAATACATGGAGATAAGTCTCAAAGTGCAAGGCAGCAGGCTTTGAATTATTTTAAAAGTGGAGAAATAAGAGTTCTTGTAGCTACGGATATTGCAGCAAGAGGAATTGATATAAATGAACTTTCCCATGTAATTAATTACAATTTACCTAATATGCCAGAAACTTATG
>JBGUET010000110.1:0-7284 GCA_041821225.1 Sedimentibacter sp. | reverse complement strand
CTAACAAATAGGTTGGAAGATGAGTTGGAAAGATATGTGGATCTTGTAACGGATGAAAAAATTAAAGTATATTTATCAGTTTCTTTTGGCTACGGGATACAGAATGAGGACGTGCATAGTTTGGATGAAATGATGAAGGAAGCTGATAGTCACGTCTATAGAAGAAAGTATTATAACAAAAATAGCATGCGAAGCAATATGATTAAATCACTGATGAGTACTCTGTTTCAAAAGAGTGAAAGGGAAGAAAAACATTCGAAACGTGTCAGTAAATACTGTGAAGATTTAGCAAAAGCTTTGAACTTTGATTTAAAATTTATTAATAAAATAATTGTTGCAGGCAGTCTTCATGATATTGGAAAAATTGGTATCAGTGAAACAATACTGAACAAAGAAGGAAAACTTGACGATATTGAATGGGAGATTATGAAAATGCATCCCGTAAAAAGCGCCGAGATTTTAGAAAAAACAGAAGAATATAAGGATATTGCTGATGTAGTTGCTGCTCACCATGAAAGATGGGATGGGAAAGGTTATCCATATGGTTTGAATGGTGAGGATATACCACTAATGGCTAGGGTTATTGCAGTTGCAGATGCTTATGATGCAATGGTTTCACAAAGATCTTATCGAAAACCCATTAGTAAAGAAGATGCTATGGCAGAGTTAACAAAATGCTCAGGCACTCAGTTTGATCCACATATTGCAGATGTGTTTGTGAATCAAGTATTGATGAAATATGATATTAATGAGAATAATGATTTATAAAAGATAATTGTTTGTTCTGTATTTCAAGATGGATGTTGTCTATAATTTGGGATTTAATGGTTGGTTAGAAACAAAGCAAATACTCATGGTTAAATGGTAAATTCATTAATTTAGGTGTATAATTCAATAGAAAGATTAAAAGTATCTTATGAAATTATTAAAGGGAGAATAGTATGTTTTTAAATGAAAATGATAAATGTTGGTGTGGAAGCGGTCAAAAGTATAAAATATGTCATATGAATTTTGATGAAAGATTGCAAGAATTAAAAAGTAAAGGCTATATAGTTCCATCAAAAAAATTAATTAAGAACAGTGAACAAATTCAGGGAATTAGAGAAAGTGCTAAAATTAATAATGCCCTTTTAAATGAAATAAGTAAGAATATCAGGGAAGGCATTAGTACAGAAGAAATAAATACCATAGCCTATGAATACACAGTAGCCCATGGTGGGATACCAGCAGATCTTAATTATGAGGGCTTTCCTAAAAGTATTTGTACATCAATTAATGATGAGGTATGTCATGGAATTCCAAGTAAAAATAGAATTTTGAAGAGTGGAGATATAATAAATGCTGATGTAACAACCAATCTTAATGGGTATTTTTCAGATGCATCTAGAATGTTTGAAATAGGGGAAGTAAGCGAAGAGGCAAAAAAACTTGTTAGAGTAACTAAAGAGTGTTTATGCAGAGGGATGGAAGCTATAAAGCCATGGGAGAGTTATTTAGGTGATATAGGATCAGCAGTAAAAGAACATGCAAAAAACAATGGATATTCAGTAGTGAGGGAATTTGGGGGACATGGAGTTGGACTTGATATTCACGAAGAACCTTTTATATCACATGTTGGTAAAAGAGGAACAGGTATGTTATTAGTGCCAGGGATGGTGTTTACTATTGAACCTATGATAAATGCAGGTAAACGAGAAATATTTATAGATAAGGTAAATGGTTGGACAGTAAGTACAGTTGATGGCTCGCTTTCAGCACAATGGGAACATACAATTCTTGTAACTGAAGATGGGATAGAGGTAATATCGGAATAGAAACGGGACAAAAATAAGAGATGTAATATAAGATAGTTCAGTATTATTTGAAAATACAATTGATAAAATTATAAATAGGGCTTATAATTTATAATGACAAAAATAAAACAATGTATTTTGAAGTATTGAAATTATAAGCTAAATAGATACCAATTAACTTGCAGTTTTGATGGAGTGTACTTCTAATATTAGGAGGTTGCTAAATGAGTTTTGAAAAAGAGTATGAACAGAAATTAGTTACGGCTGATGAAGCTGTAAAAACGATTAAATCAGGGGATTGGGTGGATTATGGTTGGACAACAGGTACACCGGTTGCACTAGACATGGCTTTAGCAAAACGTTACGAAGAACTTGAAAATGTGAAATTAAGAGGTGGCGTTTTATTATGGATTCCTGAGGTTTTCAAAGTGAGTGATGTTGCAAAACATTTCACATGGAATTCATGGCATATGACTGGAATTGAAAGAAAAGCGATCGACCAGGGATTTGCATATTACAGTCCTGTTAGGTATTCGGAATTGCCGAGATATTACAGAGAATCTTCTTGTCCAGATAATGTGGCGATGTTTCAGGTGACACCTATGGACAAGCACGGATACTTTAACTTTGGGCCAAATGCATCACATATGACTGCTGTTTGTGAAACATCAAAAAAAGTTATTGTGGAAGTCAATGAAAATATGCCACGTTGTCTTGGGGGTTTTGAAAATGGAATTCATATTTCAAAGGTAGACATGATAGTAAAAGGGGAAAATCCTCCAATGGGAGAATTGGGAGGACCTTCCCAAGCAGATAAAATAGAAGAAGCAGTTGCAAACCTCATTGTAGAGGAAATTCCAAATGGAGCTTGTTTGCAGCTTGGCATTGGTGGTATGCCAAATGCAGTAGGCGCATTAATTGCAAAGTCTGATTTAAAAGATTTAGGTGTGCATACGGAAATGTATGTGGATGCATTTGTGGATATTGCAAAGTCTGGAAAAATAAATGGTTCCAAAAAACCAATAGATCGTTTTCGTCAGACCTATGCCTTTGGTGCAGGAACTAAAAAATTATATGAATATATAGACAACAATCCGGAACTAATGAGTGCACCTGTGGACTATACAAATGACGTAAGAATTATTTCTACAATTGATAATTTTATTTCTATTAACAACTGCGTAGAAATCGACTTGTTCGGACAGGTAAATTCAGAATCAGCAGGTTTGAAACACATTAGCGGTGCTGGTGGGCAATTGGACTTTGTACTGGGCGCTTACCTTTCTAAAGGAGGCAAGAGTTTTATATGTTGCTCATCAACCTATAAAACAAGGGATGGAGAAATAAAGTCGCGTATTTTACCTGCGTTAAATTTAGGTTCTATTGTAACTGACACAAGAGCAAATGTTCACTATCTTGTCACTGAATATGGCAAGGTCAATTTAAAAGGATTATCTACATGGCAAAGAAGTGAAGCAATTATCTCTATTGCACATCCTGATTTTAGAGAACAATTGATTAGAGAAGCTGAAAAGATAAATATATGGAGAAAAAGCAATAAGTAATATATTTTGCATCTGTATCTGTTCTAACATAAAATAAATTTATGAATCTGAAACATTTTCGTTTTTTTGCCTTACATACAGTATTCACTATTGCTATAACAGGAATGTAAAATAGAGCGTCAGAGCCTTGAATGAGTTCATCATCCAAGGCTTTTTTTATTTCACTTGCATTTTTCACTTTAAGTTCAATTAAGGTTCATGATTTATTATATACACATGTTAATAAACAAATACGCGCTTTATAGATATAACAACAATAAATGAAAAATTAGGAGTGTAATTATGAAATTCAGAAAATTAGTAGCAATTATTATGTCAGCCTTGGTTGTTTTCGCATTAGCAGGATGCAGCTTGGACCAATCAAATAGCAGTGGAAGTACTAGTAGCGAACAGACAGAGCAGTCAACTGCAGAGCAAACAACCCAACAAACAAAAGAAGAAACAGCAGGGGCAACAACAGACGTAACTCAAACAAATGATGAAGAATCATCAAATGGAGATATTTCAGCAAATGAAAATTCGTTGCTTGATTTAACAGATATGTTTAGCGACCGGGATTTAGAACAAGAGGCAGACCTTACAGATGCAGTATATATTGATTTAGAAAGTGATAAAACAATTACTTTAAATGAAGAAGCTGTCTATGTACTTAATGGAGATGTTACTAATACCACAATCATTGTTGAAGCAGATGATGAAGAAAAAGTTCAAATAGTGTTAGATGGAGTAAGTATTTCAAATGATAGCGCACCAGCCATATATGTGAAATCAGGAGACAAGGTGTTTGTAACAACAACTAACTGTGACAATTCATTAGAGGTAACAGGAAATTTTAACTCAGATGGTGATGTTAATCTAGATGCAGTCATATATTCAAAATCTGATTTGGTTTTAAATGGTTTAGGAACACTTGAGATTACATCTAATCAAGGAAATGGAATCACATCAAAAGATGATTTAAAGGTAACTGGCGGCACTTATGTTTTAACAACCGAAAAAGATAGCATTGAAGCAAATGATTCTATTCGTATCTATGACGGAGACTTTACTATTGTATCTAATAAAGATGGAATGCACAGTGAAAATAACGATGATAAATTGCTTGGGTATGTTTATATTAAAAATGGAAATTTTGAAATCGAGGCAGAAGATGATGCGATCCACGGAAATACTGTGGTTCAAATAGATGGTGGTACAATTAATGTTTCAACAAGTGCAGAAGGCATTGAAGCAACATATATTATCATAAACCAAGGAACAATTAATATATATGCAACAGATGACGGTATTAACGCTACTTCTCTAAGTGATTATGATGTAGTGATTGAGGTTAACGGTGGTGACATAACAATTGAAATGGCCAGCGGTGACACAGATGGATTTGATTCAAATGGTGACATATATATTAATGGTGGAAACATTGATGTAACAGCTGTATCGTCATTTGATGCAGATGGACAGGCAGTACTTAATGGTGGCATAGTTGTAGTTAATGGAGAAACTGTTTCAGAATTACCTGCCTCACAAATGGGAAAAACAAAACGTTAATAACAATAAAATGAATATGGAGTGAATATTATGAATAATACATTTAAAAGAAAAGAAATCAAATATTTATTAACAAGTGATCAAAGAAAATCTTTTGAGAAGGCAATTATACAATATATTCAAAAGGATCAATATAGTAATTATACTATTTGTAATATTTACTTTGATACACCTGATGCTAGATTAATTAGAAGAAGTATTGAAAAACCAGTTTACAAAGAAAAAATGAGAATCAGAAGTTATGGTCCAGCCGATGACAACACAAAGGTATTTATAGAACTTAAGAAAAAATTCCAAGGCATTGTTTATAAAAGAAGGATAGCAATGCCTATGGCAGAAGCTCTTGCATATATTTCAGGTAAATCTAGCAGGTCAGGACAAGTTGAAGAAGAAATAAACTATTTTATGAAAATGTATGAAGGAATATGTCCTGCAATGTATATTGCATATGACCGAAAGGCGTATTTTGTTACAGAGGATCCAGAGCTTAGGATTACCTTTGATGATAATATATTGTGGAGAGATGAAGATGTTTCATTGTCATCTGATGTCTATGGATATCCAATACTTATTAGCGGACAGAGTCTTATGGAAATAAAATGTGCTGGGGCAATGCCACTATGGCTTGTGAGAGCATTGGCTGACAATAGAATATATGAGTCATCATTTTCAAAATACGGTGTAGCATATGAAAGAAAACTAGCCTTGAAACTAGCAAATTAGAAATTATAAAATTAGAAATTATAAAATTAGAAATTATAAAATTATAAAAAATATACGGAGGTTATTATGTTTAGTTCATTAAATGATTTAATTGCAGCATCAACAACCACAACAGAAACTTTGTCAGTAGGAGCGTTTAGTTTGTGTATTATAGCAGCACTTGTTTTGGGGATTGTTTTCTCAAGTTCTGTTCAGTTTAAAAATATAGTATCTAAGTCTTTTGCAGTGACAATTGCAATTCTTCCAGCAGTTGTATGCATGGTTATTATGATGGTTAGTGGTTCTATAGGGGCAGGAATTGCTGTTGCAGGTACTTTTTCATTAGTAAGGTTTAGGTCTGCACCAGGAACTGCAAAAGAAATAGCAGCAGTATTTATAGCTATGGCAATTGGTCTTGCCTGCGGCATGGGCAACATAGGTTACGCGTTAGTATTTACTGTCATAACAATTATTGCAACATTTATACTTGAAAACACAAAATTCGGTGAATTTAAAGATATGAATACTAAAAAAATGATAAAAATTACAATACCTGAAGATTTAGATTACACAGAGGTTTTTGATGATTTGTTTAAAGAATATACAAGCAGTTATCAATTAATGGGTGTTAAAACTACAAATTTAGGAAGTCTATTTAAATTAACTTACCATTTAACTTTAAAGAATCCTGGTAAGGAAAAAGAGTTTATAGACAAATTGAGAGTTAGAAATGGTAATCTTGAAATATCTAGTTCAATTATGTCAAATATGAATAATGAACTGTAATTATTCTGAGAATTGTGTATAATAAGATAGAAAGGGGAGTGTATTATGAGATTATTATTAGCAGAAGATGAAAGAGATTTATCTAGAGCATTAGTATCTGTTTTAGAAAAAAACAATTATTCAGTTGATGCAGTCTATAATGGTCAAGATGCAATTGAATATATAGAAGTTGGAAACTATGACGGTGCAATTTTTGATATTATGATGCCAATAAAAGACGGTATTGAAGCTCTGAAAGAAATACGTTTAAAAAAAATCAATATTCCTATAATCATGTTAACTGCAAAATCTGAGATTAATGACAGAGTTGAAGGACTTGATTATGGGGCTGATGATTATCTGACTAAACCTTTCGCTGTACCTGAATTATTAGCAAGGCTCAGAACCATGATAAGAAGAAAAACAGAGGGTCGCACTGATAATTATGTTTCCGTGGGCAATGTAAAAATTGATATAAATAATAGTGAAATAGTTACAGATAATGGGAAAGAATCTCTAGGTAACAAAGAATTTCAAATTATGGAAATGATGATGCTAAACAAAGAACAATATATATCTGCGGAAAGGTTATTTGAAAAAATATGGGGATATGACAGTGAAGCAGATATGTCCGTTGTTTGGGTTAATATATCTAATATAAGAAAAAAGCTGAAAAAACTAGGGGCAAAGGTAGAAATTTCAGCTAAAAGAAATATTGGTTACAGGTTGGTGGAAATCAAATGATAAAACAAATGGAACGCAAGTTTACAATTGTAGCAATAACAGTAGTAAGTATAGTATTGTTGGCACTGATTGTCTTAGTTAATGTAATAAGTACAAGAGAAAATATTCAACGAGCAGATAGTTCGTTAGATAAACTAGTAGAATTATCGTATGATGTTAAACGAGAA
>JBGUET010000109.1:0-7293 GCA_041821225.1 Sedimentibacter sp. | reverse complement strand
ACTTTACTAAGATGGATAAAAAGGTTATTGAGCATAGAATAGAATCACTTCTCTATCAGAGAGGATATGAGAGTAGTATAGAAATTGCTGCGGTAAGTGAGAATACGTCAAAATCGGATACTCTTTATATATTAAAAGGATATAAAGTTAGAGAACTTCAAGAATGTATCAATTATGAAGATTACATAGATATTGTAGAAACAAATCTTTCTAACGTCGGAGATAAAATGTCAACTGGAATAATGTATGATGCCTTTAATTCTGCTATTGGAGCTGGATTGAGTCCATTACTCTGTGGATTTGGTGCTAGACAGCTCGCACTTACACTTACAGCAGCACGTTATGGAGAAAAGTCTGAAATTATTAGCATTCCGGTTGGATTTAGTAGTATAAATGAGTTAGTAAGTGCAATTTCTGACGCACAAACTGATTCGGTTATAGTTGAGGATGCTTTTGGTACAATGAATGAGAATATCCTATTGCCTATTTTAAGGAATGATAATGGGAAGGTAGTAGTTTTTACAGCAGAGAGTAAAGAAGAGCTAAGATACTTACAAAAACATTTTTATAATTATATACAACTTATTGTTTCAACTAAGAGAATCAATGTAAGAAAATATAATTTAATGTACTCTGATGCAGATAAGTTATTTAAAGAACGCATATATACGTGCAAAGAACCAGGACATAAAATGGCAAGAAAGATATTAGAGCATATAGGAATGGGTAATCCATATGTAGTAACAAGAGGAAATGTATTGTGTGAACTTCTAGAAGAGAAAAAGAATAATTCTGAAGATGATGCATTATACAATTTAGTTGAGACAGAGTTGAAATGGATTATTGATGAAAATCAACATGAGAAATTAGTAGGATTACTTCAAGATAATGAGAATAGGTATTCGAAAAAATTGATTGAATGTGTGGTAAGGCAAAATGAAGGATAAATTAATTAAAACATTAGCTAGAGATTTAAAGGTAAATCGATTTACGGATGAATCTGAGTGTGAGTATAATCAACGCTTAATATATTCAGCTGGGGCGGCTTGGGCTAAGACATTGGTATATGGACATTCATATACTGACAGTAAATCAAACGATAGTTTTATTAATACAGATATTATGTACATTGAAACTCATCTGTCAAAAGTGCTTGAAGCATATTTGCGATGTTTTGATATCAACGTAGATTGGATAGAAAGTATTTCGGATTCTGAATATGAAGGGCGTGCACAAGCGTTGGCAAGTCAGATTATCAAGGAAGTTGTTTATACTTATAATTTGACAACAATATTATCTAGAAGAATTACTACAGTACAAATCGAGTCCTATAAATATACTGATAATTTATACCTAATTAGAGGGAATTCTTTAAATGAAAAGAGTGTATATTCTGTTGGAGTAGCTCAGTGGAAGAAAGAGGATAACGTAGAGGGTTACATGATTGATAGAAAAATAGTTAATGTATCTGGTAAAGATTATTATAGGGTAATGGATGAAGAATTTGATTGGAAAGAATCTGACCTTAATGGCAATTATTTGATTTTTAAACTGGGTTCTAAAGGTGCTTATTCGAAGTGTTGGAAACCAATTAATCTTAATGAAATACCACAGGGTATTAGTATTATAAGATTAGCCAATGATTATAATGGAGGATATATTTTAGTAAAGAAGAATAAAGATAAATTGCGTATAGTAAATTTAGAACCTTGGTATATTGAGCAAAAAGAAATTTATAGAATACTTTATGCTTTAAATTATGAAAATGGAACTTCTGCTGAATTTAATGTAAAAAAGAAAGATGATTATTATATCTTAAGGTGTATGGGAGGAATTCCTACCTATGAAGATAGAATAATAACATGTTGTTCGTGGCCATATATGACATTTAATAATAAATATTCAAGAATTGTACCTAGCTTTTTGTGGGAGATTGTAGAAAAACAGATTAATGAATTAGGAATAAAATTGGTTGGCTAGCAAATTAGGTGAGGAGTGTTTATGAGAGAAATAGGGATAAGAAAGACACATGATAATTTAAAAAATAAATTGATAGATTATATAAAAGCACAGTATTTAGCAGAAAATGATTTGCTTATGGCTGCAGCTGATGAACTGTTGTTAGAAAAAGAAGTTCTTTATCAGGAACCATATATAGAAGTTTCGAAGAACTATAAAATGTTAAGCAATGGTTTTGAATACGCTAAGTTAGATGAAGAAAGAAAAAATATATTAAAAAGTTTGATTGATTCTGGAGTAGGTGTTTTTGAAACACCATTTCAGCATCAGGTTGAGGCTATTGAGAATTATTATGATGGTAAAAATATAATGGTTACAACAGGTACAGGTTCTGGTAAAACAGAGTGTTTTTTATGGCCAATCCTTACGGATTTAATATATGAATCATATTATAATGAAAATTCATGGAAATATGAAGGGATTAGAGCATTGGTTCTTTATCCTATGAATGCACTAGTTTCTGATCAGTTAGGAAGAATGAGAAATATTATTGGTCGTGAAGATGATGCGTTTAATAAAATATTATGTGCAAAAGGGAAAAGAAGAAGAGCAAGATTTGGTATGTATACAGGCAGAACACCGTATTCAGGAAAGGATGATGAAACGAAAAACAAAAATTTAGCGAGATTAATTCGCAAAAATTATATAGATTCAAATGTACATGATGAGCTTGAAAAGATAGGACGTATACCTTCGAAAAATTTAAATAAATTCTATACAAACCTATCAAAAGGATTACAAATAACAGATGTTGAAGATGCGGAACTATATACTCGTGGTGAGATGCAGAAAATATGTCCAGATATATTAATTACGAATTATAGCATGTTGGAGTACATGTTGATGAGACCTATAGAGGATAATTTCTGGAATAAAACAATACAGTGGCTTAATACAGCAGAAGATAACAAACTTTTATTAATAGTTGATGAAGCTCATATGTATAGAGGGGCATCTGGAGGAGAAGTATCATTACTTATTCGTAGATTGATGGATAAGTTGGGTATAAATAGTTCTAAAATGAAGTGTATTTTAACAAGTGCCAGTGTACCTTCTGATAAAAATAGAGAATTACAAAAATTTGCATGTGATTTGACTGGGAAGGATACTAATCATGATATCTTCAAGATAATTAGAGAAGAAACGGAGAAAGTTGATAATTATAAACTGGGAACTGTAGATCAGGCGAGTTTTTATGCAAGTTTGTCCTTAAGTAATTTACAAGGAGAATTTGAACAACAATTAATTGAGTATAATAAATTTGTGGAGATGTATAAGTGGTCAAAAGTGCCTATAGAAGCAGATAAAGTAAGACAGTGGTTATTTGAAAATTTAGAAAAAGATAGTTTAATGTGTCAGTTAATATATGTGTGTAGTGAAAAAGGAAAAGCATTTTCAGAAATAGCAAAGGAAGTATTTGAAGCAGATGTGCCTGTCACTATTTCTGAACAAGCATTAGAGATTCTTATGCAATTAGGAACAATGGCAAAATCTAATACTGGAAAGGTTTTGCTTGGTTCAAAAGTACATATGTTATTTAAGGGGTTACAAGGACTTTATGCTTGCATAAATCCTAATTGTACCCATAGTCATGAAGGAATGGGTATTAAGCTTGGATATATAACAGATAAGAATATTGAGATTTGTCCACATTGCGGAGGTAGAATGTTTGAACTAATGATGGATAGAAAATGTGGAACATTATATATTCGAGCATTTATAGATGATGAAATGTGTAATGTAGAGTCATTTGATTTCTTATGGCCAAGGTGCAATCAAATCATGAGAGAACCATATGAAATGCATTTGTGGATTATGCCAGAAAATAGAACTGATTTTTTTAAGCTTAATAAGAAGAGAGGTAAAGCTAAAGATAAATCTATAGTTGGTTATTTAGACTCAAAGACAGGTTTGCTGTTTAGAGAAGAATCCCATGCAGGAGAAGAGGGGTATTTAAAGGTTTTAATTTCAGATGATTTTTGTAAGGAAAACAATGCATATTCATTTGCTACTTGTCCGAATTGTGGCAAAGATCATAATAGGATCACATCTTTTGTTACTAGGGGTAATGAACCTTTTGCCAATATTGTTAAAGCACAGTTTGAGTCTCAGATAAGTAAGGATATTAGTTTAAATAATGAAGGTAAAAAAGTTTTGCTTTTTTCTGATAGTAGGCAAAGAGCAGCTACGTTAGCAAGGGATATGACAATTTCATCAGATGGTGATGCAGGCAGACAAGCTATCTTTATGGCTCAAAAACTATTGGATAAAACTGGGGAATGTGATAATACGCTGGATATGTTGTATTATGCATTTTTGAAAGTTGTATATGACAATAAACTAAATTTTTTCTATGGAGTAGAAAAGGATATATTTAAGAGTCATTTGAAAAAGTATGAGGAATTTTATGCTTTGAGGTCGAAAGTTAAATTTAGTAAAATGAATAAGAAAATTGGTAATCCACCACAAATGTTTTACCAATTACTGCTAAAAAATATAAGCGATAGTTACCGTTCGTTTAATAATCTTGGACTTGGACAAGTGGTGTTAGCCGAGTCAGGTGAAGCCGGTGAAGATTTAGAATATGAAATTTTAGAAAAAGTGGAATTTGGTACAGGGATAAGTGAAGATGATATAAGAACAATTTATAATACTTGGATACAATATTTGTTGGTTAGAAAGATTGCTATTTTCCCTGAGATAGGGGATGAGGTTAGAAATAGTATTTTGGCATATGACCGTGGAGGATTTGGTATTGATGAAATATCTAAATTTCCACAATTTATAAATGAAATATTAAGAGAGCACGGAGTGACTGATGATAAAGTGCAAATTCTTCTTGATAAATTTGATTTTATGACAGAGCGATTACAGTCATCTGGAAGAAATCATAATAGAAAATATTTATTTGGATCAAGGTTGGAATTAAAGACCTTTGAAAATTCAAAATGGTATAAGTGTCACCGATGTGCAGGTGTTTCTACCTATACTTTATGGGGACATTGTATTTATTGTGGAAGTAAAGATCATGTACATCTTATAGATGATGAACATCTAAAGCGATATTCATTATGGAGGCTGCCGGTTTTAAATGCAATCACTGGAGATAAAATTAGGAATATTACTACAGAGGAGCATACAGCACAATTGTCGTATAAGGATACAAAAAAAGATGTGTGGGTAACTACTGAAAAACATGAGCTAGCATTTAGAAATATTACACTTGGAGAAGATGAAGAACCTATAGATGTGCTAAGTTGTACCACTACAATGGAGGTTGGTATTGATATAGGTTCTTTGACAAGTGTTGGGTTGCGGAATGTTCCACCTATGCGTGAAAACTACCAGCAAAGGGCAGGTCGTGCAGGTCGTGCTGGTGCAGCTGTTTCTTCTATTGTTACCTATACAGAAAATGGACCACATGATGCATGGTATTTTAAACATCCAAGCGAAATAATATCTGGGACACCAAGAACACCATGGATTGATGCAACAAATATGAAATTAGTGAAACGACATATTAATTTAATTTTGTTGCAGGAATACTTAAGAATAGGACATATGGGATTGGATGATATTAATACTGTTGACTTTTTTGATGCTAGGGAAAATTTAAATTACTTGTCATTCATGGATTGGACTAAAGAAAATATATCATTAATAAGAAAAAGAGAAAATGTCTTAATCCCTATTAATGAATTCAATTGGGAGTTTTATATTAAGGAACTAGATGGTAGTATCAGTAGCATTGCTGAAAAGGTAGAGGCGGCACCGTTTATTTATACTCCACCAGTGAAATCGGATGACTCACGTTCTAATTCGTATAGATTGATGGATGTATTGTTTTCAGAAGGTATGTTACCAAATTATAGTTTTCCAAGAAATATAGTTCACTTTTGGATTGAAGATTTAGATGGGGTGGTAAAAGAGAGCCCAGAAAGAAGTATTGATATTGCGTTGAGTGAATATGCACCGGGACGTTCGCTTGTTGTAAATAAACAAACCTACATATCTGGTGGATTATTTGATTATTATACAAAATTTCAAAAGGATAAAAGATTTAAGGCAGCTGAAGCATGGCTTGAATTGGATGAATATAATAAAAAAGTTACTTGTTGCACCAATCCGTTATGTGGATGGTTTGGCGTTAACGAAACATATGAGAAGTGCCCTTTATGTGGTGATGCCTTAGAATCACATATTATGATTAAACCATGGGGATTTGCTGCTAGAGAAGGAAGAAACATTCCAGAAACTCATGAGAATCAAGAGATGTCTTATGCAAGTCAGCCATCTTACTCATCTATGCCGTCTGGTGGTAAAATGAAAAAAGTAGGGACTATTGGATATATTCGGATGGAAAATAGGGACAATCAGAAACTTGTCATTATAAATAAGGGACCAGAGGAAAAAGGTTTTGAATTATGTGGAGAATGTGGAGCTATTGAGCCTAATGTTGGCAATGCTAGGGACATAAAAAATAGAAAGAGACCATATAAGATTCCGTATATAAAAGATGACTCAATGATGTGTAAGCATAATTATTCAAATATCTATCTTGGGTATGAGTTTAATACTGATATGATGGTATTAGAACTGAAACTAGATGAATGCAAATTGGATTTAAAAACTTCATTTTCGGTTTGGATAATACCTGCGCTTACTACTTTTACTGAGGCATTGGCATTAGCTGCTAGTAGGGAACTAGATGTTGAATTTAGTGACATGAAAAGTGGTTTTCGTATAAGAAACGTTGGAAATAACATATATGCTGATGTTTTCCTTTATGATAGTTTAAGTTCTGGAGCAGGATATGCAGGAAGAGTTTCAAAACTTATAGATCCTATTTTAAGTAAAATGAATGAAATATTTGAAGGTTGTAATTGTTCAGCCTCTTGTCCGAATTGTCTGCAACACTTTTGGAATCAAAGACATAAGAGTAATTTAGATAGATTCTTGGGGAGTGATTTCTTAGAATTCATAAGATATGGTAAATTAAGAATTTTAGTTAAAAAAGAGGAGCAAGAAAAGTATTTTAATCAAATTATTAGAATAGCAGAAATGCAAAGATATTATAATATTATCTGTAAAAAGAATAATAAATTTTATTTAAAAACTAGAAATGGAGAAAAAGAAATTATCATTTACCCAGCTATGTGCAATTTGCAAGTAATAGATAATAAAGATAAAATATGTCTATCAGATAGAATGTGCAGATATGCTCTTTCAGAAATCTGGCAAAAGATAAGACAACAACTATAGAAATCATAATTA
>JBGUET010000108.1:0-7300 GCA_041821225.1 Sedimentibacter sp. | reverse complement strand
TAGGAGAAAAAATGAAAACTAAAACTATTTTAAAGGGATTAATTGTATCAGCTCTCGCAGTTTGCATTACTGCTTCTGTAGCTGCATGCAGCAAAACACAAGCAACAACCACAGCAAATGGCACAACAGCAACAGCCAATGAAGCACCAGCAAGCCAAGGCAAGGAAGTTACCAATATTACATTCTGGTATTCATGGACCGATGCAATTCAAGAAAACAACATTGCACTTACAGAAGAATTTAATAAAACAGTAGGTAAAGATCTTGGAATTAATGTATCAGCTGAATATCAAGGCACTTACGAAGATTTACATCAAAAATTGCAGGCTGCATATGTAGCAGGTGAAACTCCAGCGGTTACAGTTATGGAAATTGCTTCAGTTAAAACATTTTCTAACAACGGTGTATTAGAACCTCTTGATAAATTTATTGAACGTGACAATGTAGATATGGATGATTTCCAACCTGGTCTGATGACAAACTCTTTTTATAACGGATCAACTTATGGACTTCCATACTTAAGAAGCACTCCCATCTTATATTTAAATACCACTATTTTAAAAGAAGCCGGATTAGACCCAGCTGGACCTAAGACATGGGACGAACTTGAAAAATATATCATGACTATAAAAGATAAAACAGGCATAAATGGACTTACCACATATAGTTATATTTGGACTTTGGAAGCATTCATGATGGAACATGGAAGTAGCGTTCTTAACGAAGATGAAACGGCAACTAATTTAAACAGCTTAGCAGGTAAAGAAATAATAAGTTACTTTAAAAATTTATCTGACCAAGGATATATAAATCTAATTGCTTCAAGTCAAAGCGATAAGCTTAAAGCAGATATAATGAATCAGAACTGTGCTATGTGGTTTAGTTCTACTGGTGATTTAACTTCAAATATTAAAATTGCAGAGGACAATGGTTTTGAACTTGGAACTGCTTTCATTCCTAAAGACACTCAGTATGGTGTAACCTCAGGAGGATGCAATCTTATAATGACTTCAAAATTAACGGATGAAGAAAAAGAAGCAGCATGGCAGTTTATAAAATGGATGACAGAAAAAGAACAAACTATAAAAGCAAGTCAAAATACAGGATATTTACCATCAAGAATTTCAGCAAAAGATTCAGAAGAAATGCTCACACTTTATAAAGAAGTTCCTCAATTCAAAGTTGCATTAGACCAGCTTCAATATGCAATTGGTCGTCCTTCTAATCAAGGATATGCTGAGTCCTCTACAAGAATCACCGAAGCACTTGATGCAATTTATGTTAACGATCAAAATATGGATGAAGTGTTAACTCAGTTAGAATCAACGGTAAACAAATTACTAAACGAATAAAAAAATAAATTACTCACGAAAGGTATAAAAATGAAAAAAAGCAGAGAAAAATTAGTAGTTTTATCAATTGATTCTTTACAATCAACTGATTTAGAGTTTTTGAAAATGCAGCCAAATTTTTCATCCATATTATCAAAATGTGCACTCGTTAAAAATGTTAGAGAAATCTATCCAACCTTGACATACCCTATTCACACTACAATAATAACAGGTGTAGCACCTGACAAGCATGGCATTTCACACAACCAACTCCCTTCTATAACCCACGAAAATCCTAACTGGAACATTATGGGCTCAGATTGGAATTGGTATTCAGATAGTGTTAAGGCATATTCATTAATGGATGCTGCTAATGACAATGGATTAAATACTGCTTCTGTAATGTGGCCAGTAATGGGCGGACAAAAGCCAAAACATAATCTTGCTGAAATATGGCCAAATTCAAAAGAACCATTTTTAGAGACCATCAAGAAATCATGTACAAATGATGTTGTAACAGATTACTTTGAAAAATATTTAAAATCTTACGATTGGCAACACAAAACAGATATGGACAGCTATGCTATTGACATTGCTACCGACATGATTATTCGTCACAGTCCAGATTTAATGCTTATACATTCTACTTGCTTAGACCATACTAGGCATGTATATGGAGATGAAAATGAGATGGTCAATAAATGTCTTGTTAGAGTTGATGGTATAGTCGGAGCAATAATGAATGCATGCAAGGATGCAGGAACTTATGAAGAAACTAATTTTGTATTCCTTGGTGACCATGGTCACATAGATATTGATTATATGTTTAATATAAATGTACTCTTTGTAAAATATGGACTTATACGTGTCCATGACGATAAAGTTTTAGATTATGATGCATATAGTTTTTCAGCTGGTTTTTCAACACATATTATGCTTAAAAACAAAGAAGATGATAATATGAAAGAAAAAGTTTTTTCAGTATTGAAAGAAATAAAAAGTACATTCCCAGAATATATAGAAAGAATTTTCACTGCTGATGAAGTTTCCACTGAAGAAGGATTGACAGGCGAGTTTTCATTCGTTGTAGAAGCAATGAATGGCGTTCTATTCTCAAATGATGTTACTGGTGACCTCATAATATCCTCTCAATCTGAAAATTATTCTCATTACAAAGGAATGCATGGACACCATCCTTCAAAAGGAAAAAAACCACCATTTATAGTTTATGGTCCCGCAATATCACAAAACATAACTATTGAAAACGGATCCATGCTAGACGAATGTCCAACATTAGCAAGACTGTTAAATGTTGAAATGAATAATATGGATGGCGTAGAATTCCAAATTTTTTCATAACAAAAAATAATTTACAAAAAAAATTACATCTTGAATTATACTTTGAGATGTAATTTTTAATTCTTACATAAATTTTAAAATTTAAATATTAGGCTCTGTTAGATAAAACAAGTGTTAAATACCTACAAAATGCTGAAACCACAACCTTGCTTTCCTCAGTGTGATAAAACCCTTTGGCTGATAATTATGTCGCCTTAGAGACCTTCTATACCCAGTTAATCTCTGCCGTTTTTCTTGGTGCAGTTCTTTTGTAAGTCACAGCTGGATAGCCAATCACCATACATGTAACAATCTCTTTACCTTTAGAAATACCAAGTAATTTTTTGATGGCATCATTATCTTTTGCTGCTCTCGTGATAAATCCACTAAATAATGTACCAAGACCAAGGGCATTGGTCATCAGTTCCATATTCGATGAAGCCAAAGCACCATTAAGCTCAGATTTCGCCGCAACAATAATTAACGTTGGTGCATTAAAGAACAGCTTGTCATTTGCAGGATTCTCTTTGTAAGCTTCATACATTTGGATCCACTTCATTGCATAATACTTATAGCTCCTCGTCTCAGGTGTTAAGTTGGCTAACATATGCTCTGCAATATTCTTCAGGCTTTCAAAGGTTAATTCTTTCAGTTCATCCATCTTATCTTTCACAACCACATAAGAAACATCTTGCATGTTTGCAGCTGTTTGGGTAAATCTCCCCGCCTCGATAATTTGAATGATTTTCTCTACTTCTACTTCTCGGTCTTTAAATTGTCTAATTGTTCTTCTGAATTTAATGAAATTCAAGAGATTACCCGCCTTAACGTCAAAAGTTTCTTTTGAATAGTCCACCACTTCGTCCATATAATAGTGGTCCGTTGTAATTGCATTAGTAGGGCATATAGCAATACAGTGCCCACATTCAATACAAGTTTTATTTTTAATTTTCGCACAGTTGTCTTCCATAACAATATCCTCTGGAAAACAATCTTTAACACATTTGCCACAACCTATACATAGGTTTCTATCTACTATCATCATAACTTAATTCTCTCTTTCTGTTGTTCAAAGGTATTCAATATCTTAAGTTAACAATTATACCACTTTAATTTTACCAATTATACCAACTTCATAAGTAAAAAACAGCTCAAGTTACTTTTTGATTCAGTAAAAATACTCGTTAACTTTGTTTATTATTAGCCGTAACTATTGTTAATTAAATTGACATTTTTAGTAACTCATTAGACTTAATTATTTAAAGCTACTACAGTTTTGAATAAAGATTCAACTACTATTGGGTCAAATTTTAATTTTATTCTATTTTTTATTTCTTCATTAATTTCTTTTTGACTCAAGTTTGTATCTGCCATTAAGGTATTATACATTTCTAAATAAACTTCAACAACAGATACAATTCTAGAGTTCAAACTAATGTCATTCCCAGACAACCCTTTTGGATAGCCACTCCCATCCCACATTTCATGTTGTGTAAGTATACTATCTGCAATGCAACTCAATTCACTTATAGACATTGCAATTTTATAACCTTTTTCACAATAATTATCTGTATTTGGCTTAATCTTAACGTTTATTTCATTATCATTATTCAAAGGGTCTTTATTTTCTCTTATTTTACCAATATCTCTCATATTCACAAATAATTCAAGTTGTTCAATTTCTAAATTTGATAACCCCATATTATTTCCTATATTTTTTGCTAATTCTACTACTATTTCTCTTCTTTTTTCTAAATTAGGCATAGACTTGATTAAATATTGTCTTATAGAATTAATAAAATGCCCTTGTAAATACTGTTTACTTAACACTTTGTTTTCATACATGTTATTGTCGGCTTCATTTAAAATATATTCTAAAGATTCTACTTCTTTGAATTTTATAGAATATCCAATCGAAAAGCTCATATAAAAAACTTCTTTGGAATGTTTATTGTAGGTTTTACAATAAGTATTCATACCACTAACAATATTTTCTGTAAGTTCGATGTCTGAATTAGGAAGTAAAATGCAAAATTCATCTCCGCCTACTCTAGCAATAATATCTTCTTTTCTACAACTGATTTTCAATAAATGTGCAATTTCTTTGAGAAGTTTATCTCCTTCTATATGTCCTAGTGAATCATTTACCAATTTTAGTCCATCTACATCTATAGAAATTATTGAAATAGGTAAATTCTCACTTGTGTCAATATCTTGCTTAGTTTTCTCAAAAAAAGTTCTGTTATAAAGATCTGTTAAATTATCATGATAGCTCGTGTATAATATTTTTGCTTCTTTCTCTTTTTTATACGTAATATCATGGTAATTAAGTAAAATTCCATTTATATTTGAGTCTTCTAACAAATTTACGGCATTAGCTTTAATGTATCTTATTTCACCATTTTCACCAATGTACCTCAGCTCCATAACTTTTTTTAATCCACTTTGTTCTAACAGCAGATTATAATTTTTTTTAACAAGCTCTTTATCGTTCACATAAATATTATCAAATATTGATCTGTACAATAACTCATCCGGCTTCTTTCCATATAAATCATAAATATTTGGACTTATATGATTAATAATTCCTCTTTCATCCGCAATAATGATTACATCTGAAATATTTGCAATCATAGAAGTACACTTTTTTTCACTTTCCGAAATAACTGAATTCACATTTTTAATAAGATCTACTTGTTTCTTTAATCCTTCAAGCATTAAATTCATAATCAAAAATGATAAACCTCCAAACAATTGAACGACTAAAACATTTATTATCCAAGTTGCTCTATATTCATTTATAGGCATACTATTAAGCTTTCCATTATATAAAAGTAAAGATAAACATATAAAAATTAAGACATTAATACACAAAAGCTTAACGGAGTATTTTTTGTCTAAAAGAAATCCAGAAACAACTATAGAGAAAAAAACTAAGCTCATTCCACTTCCTACACTACCTGTTGTGACAAGTAAAAAAACACCTGTTATATATATTATTGCTACAGACGCTATTTTCCTCATATTTATACTAAATAACTTGAATTTTAATAATATTATATAACTAGTAATAAATATTGCGTCCATAATCACACCAAAAATATTACTTTCACTAATAAAAATTGTAATGTCATATAGATATAAGGGTACCGCAAAAAGTAATATCAGGGTTAACAATGAATTAAAAAGTTTATTCCTAAAATATTCAATCCCTTCTAAATTCATTATATCTCCTGTATTGATAGTTCGAAGTTGGTTTATTTTTCTTAATAAACCTTCACGCACTTTAACATTCCAAGCCATTTTAAATATCCCCCTGATTTTGAAGATTCAACTTAGTGAATTTTTTGTTAGATAATTTTAATGTTTGCTTAATTAGTAACTAAATTCCCCTCTTTGTTAAACGCATATAATCCTTCCTACTAATGAAAACTTACAAAACAATACTATTCATGTAACAAAAATTTGAAATCTTATATATTCTTTATTATTCTTCTTATCTAGCATAGTCAATACCCAATGATCTCGCAATCAATTATAAATTTTTCTATAATTTTTAAATATAGTACACATTTTAGTAGCATAACTCCTATCCCTATATTATTCTATTTTACCACCTAAATATCTATCCCAAAATCACCGAGCATAACTTGTTCTACACTCTTCCCATCTTAAAATTTGTGCAACAAATGAATCCCCTCCATTAGCTGCGCTGTCCTTCATGATGATTTTAGTTTCTAACCACAATAACTATAACATTCATCAAGTACCACTGTTTATGAATATTTATAGCATCATTAAATAATATCACACTCTTTATGCTTATAAATGAAGACAAGCCTTTAAGATGTCTATGCATTTTTGGTAATAATAATGAGTTCTTATAAGAAATAGGTATTAAGATTTGTGTGCTTAATAAAACATATTTAATCAAGAAAAAGCATCACCTTTTAAAGTGATGCTTAGTTAATATGATTTAAACAAAACATACTAACAATTGTAAAATAAATAACCTCGCAACCGCCAACAAAAGCTTAAATAAGCCATTTTTAGCACATCATAACCATGATTTTATTCCCACTCAATAGTACTTGGTGGCTTGCTTGTAACGTCGTAAACTATACGATTAACATTGTCCACTTCATTAACTATTCTATTTGATACTTTTTCTAACACATCATATGGTATACGTGCCCAGTCTGATGTCATTCCGTCAGAACTAGTTACTGCTCTTAATGCTACAGTGTGTGAGTATGTTCTCTCATCACCCATTACACCTACGCTTTTTATGTTTGGGAGGCAGGCGAAGTATTGCCATATTTTGTTTTGGAGACCTGCTTTTTTTATTTCATCTCTAAATATAAAATCCGCTTCTCTAACTATTTTTAATTTATCTTCTGTAATATCTCCTAGCACTCTTATTGCAAGACCTGGTCCTGGGAATGGTTGTCTTTCAACTACTTCTTCTGGTATTCCAAGTTCTCTTCCAACTTGTCTCACTTCGTCCTTAAACAATTGTCTAAGTGGTTCTAAAAGTTCAAAGTCAACATCTTCAGGAAGTCCTCCAACATTGTGGAGGCTTTTAATCATTGAAGCAGTAGCAGTTCCGCTTTCAATAACGTCAGGATAAA
>JBGUET010000107.1:0-7330 GCA_041821225.1 Sedimentibacter sp. | reverse complement strand
TTAAATTTTCCCACAAGAGAAAACAATTTTAAACTTCCTGAATATATTGAGCAAAAGAAGATTTCTCAAGTATTTAAAGAAGCCGAGGAGTGGGGAGAAATAATGGATGTTAGTTATGTTGGTGCTTTAAACAGAAAAATATCCGATAAAACTATTGATGATATGATTCGCGTTAACGAAGCACTTCATGAAAAGAAAATAGCATACATTGCAGATGAAATTGCAGGTGATAAAAATATTAAGATTGTTCTTGTTGCAGGTCCATCCTCATCTGGTAAAACAACTTTTGCACAAAGACTGTCCATTCAGTTAAGAGTTAATGGTAAAAAAACATTTGCTCTTTCGCTAGATGATTATTTTGTAGATAGACATTTAACTCCAAGAGACGAAAATGGAGATTTAGATTTTGAAACAATAGATGCATTGGATTTAGACCTTTTTAATGAACAGCTTTTAAGCTTAATGGCTTGTGAAGAAGTAATTATTCCTATTTATAATTTTAAAGTAGGAAGTAGAGAATACACAAGACAACCAATTAAATTAACCAAGGAGCACATAATAATCATTGAAGGAATACATGGATTAAATGAGAAACTTACTAAGACCATACCTCAAATGAATAAATTTAAAATATACATTAGCGCTCTAACACAATTAAACATTGATAATCACAACAGAATTTCAACTTCGGATTTAAGGCTTATAAGGCGAATAGTCAGAGATAATACTCATAGAGGAAATGATGTAATAAAAACTATGGAACTTTGGGATAATGTTGTAAAAGGAACAGAAAAATACATCTTCCCATACCAGGAAAATGCAGATGCGATTTTTAATTCTGCCCTAGTATATGAACTGTGTGTGCTTAAAAGGTATGCAGAACCATTAATAAAGGAAATAACGGTTGATAGTGAATTTTATTCAGAAAGACAAAGACTATTGAAGTTTTTTAGTTATTTCTTGGCAATTGATGATGAAACAGCTATTTCAAATACATCAATACTGAGAGAGTTCATCGGGGGAAGCTGCTTCGAATAAGAGTTATATTGAATAATTTAAAATTTTAAAAGATAATTATTATGAAGATTTGTATTATACAAATCTTTTTTTTTGTAAAAAAACAGAATGTCTTGGCATTCTGCTTTTTTAAAAGTAAAATATTTAATTATTAATGTAGATCACTTATATTAAAAATCATTTAAATCTATTTTTCCTCTTTTCATTCCAACACTAAGGGCTAAGCCTATGCTTATCATGTTTACAAGCATAAATGTACCTCCTGAGCTAATAAAGGGAAGAGGAATTCCAGTAACTGGCATGAGGCCCATGGTCATGCCGATATTTTCGAAAATGTGAAATAGCAACATGGCTGTTATACCAGTAACAATTAAAGACCCAAACTTGTTTGAAGCGTTCTTGGCAATCCTAATTAGCCGGTATAATAAAATTGCATAAAGCAACAAGAGAAAAAGTCCTCCAACAAGCCCTAATTCTTCTCCTATTACTGCAAAAATAAAATCAGTTTCCTTTGTTGGTAGATATCCAAGTTGATTTTGAACTCCTTTATAAAGACCTCGCCCATAAATCATACCAGAACCTATTGCTGTTTTAGATTGAATAACCTGATATCCAGAATCTTCAGGATCTAATTCAGGATAAAAAAATGTAACAATTCTGTCAAATCGGTAATCTTTATTTGGTGTGTAGTCCTTCATAATATAGAAAAATGAAACAATCCCAATAATTAGAAGAACCAATCCAATGACTAACACCGATATAATATAATTCCTGTTTATACCTGAAATAAAAATCATAGCTGCTATGAAAAATACAAAAACTAACGCGGTGCCTAAATCAGGTTGCATTAAAATTAAAGCCACAGGTAAAAATGCAAATATTAGTATTTTTATTAAAACAGCAGGTTCATCAATATTATCTTTATTAATATCTATGAATTTCGCAACAGAAATAATTACTCCGAATTTTGCTAATTCGGAAGGTTGAAAAACTATTGGTCCTATGGCGATCCAGCTTCTAACATTTCCCCATTCAGATGCATTTACTGGGTTTATTAGAACATATAGTAAAACAGCTATGGAAATTCCATAAATTGGAATGTAAAAGCTGCTGTAGATATCGTAATCTATCATTACAAGAACAAACATCACAATTAATCCAAGTATAAATGCCACTAATTGGGTTTTTAAATAGGGTTCGCTGCCAGAGGCCTTGCTCATAGTTGCACTGTTAATAATAATAAATCCATATATACATAAAATTATTGTTGTAAAAAACAATATGAAATCAAATCTTTTGAGCCTGTTTTCTTTTTTAAACATAATTATCTCCATTTCTTTATAGAAATCATTATATCATATTTTAAAATAATGCAAAGCAAATTATTTACAATGCAATAATTATAATAATTGTTATAATACGGAAAGCAAAAAGTTCTTAACATAAGAACAAATGTATGCTATAATGAGCGATAGATTAGCCATGAATTAAGTTAAAGAATAGCGATTTGAATGTAAAATAGAAGCTTTACAAAATAAATATATCGTGTTTTTATAAGCGGTAAAAGGAAAATTATGTTAATATTCGGAATAGATCCTGGCCTTGCCATATCAGGATACGGTGTTTTAAATTATGTTGGAAATAAATTTGAAGTTATAGAATATGGAGCTATTATAACTGAAAGCTGTGAGGAATTTCCAAAGAGACTCAAAAAAATATATGATGCTTACTTTGAACTTTTCGAATTATATAAACCTGAGGCTGTTGCAATAGAAGAGTTGTTTTACAATAAAAATGTTAAAACAGCTATTGCTGTGGCTCAGGCAAGGGGTGTCCATCTATTAGCAGCAGAAAATAAGAATATACCTCTATATGAATATACACCCTTGCAAATAAAGCAAGCCATAGTTGGATATGGTCGTGCTGAAAAAAGGCAGGTTCAAGAAATGGTAAAAATAATACTTAAGCTTGATAAAATTCCCAAGCCCGACGATGTTGCTGACGGATTAGCAGCTGCCATTTGTCATGCTCATTCATTAAAATTTGCAAATAACTTTAAAATATTAAAATATTAAAATATTAAAATATTAAAATATTAAATAATTAAAAAAGCACAGCTGTTTTAATTTGAGAAGGAGAAATATGATCAGTTACATAAAAGGTGAAGTGGTAAAAAAAGGTTTGGATTACATAGTTTTAGATAACAACAACATAGGATATTTTATAAATACTTCCCTTTCAACTCTCAATAAGCTGAGTGAGGGAGACCACGCTAGGATACTCACATATATGCATATTAGAGAAGATATTATGGCTCTTTATGGTTTCTTGACTCATGATGAACTGGATTTGTTTAAAAAGCTAATTTCGGTTAATGGTATTGGTCCTAAAGTAGGACTTGCCATATTATCTACATATGAAACAAATACAATAAAAGAAATTATTTTAAAAGATGATGCAGTTAAAATGTCAAAAGTACCTGGGATAGGAAATAAAACAGCTAGCAAAATAATTCTTGAATTAAAGGATAAAGTTGGCACCTTAGAAAATCTTCCAAGGGAAGAAAAGGGACATGTACATGAAATAAACAATGAGGTTTCAGATGTTCTTGATGCTTTAGTTGCTTTAGGTTTCAGTTCTTTTGATGCAAAAATTGTCATTGATTCCATGGATTTAACCGGAAAATCGGAAAATGAAATAATTAAAGAAGCACTAAAAAATATTACTAGGCAGGTATAATGATGTTTGATAGAGAAAATGAAATAGTTGCCAGCACCATTAACAGCGGGGAAGAGGATTTGGAGCTGAATTTAAGACCTCAAAGGCTTTTGCAGTACATAGGGCAGGACAAAGTTAAAGAATTGTTGAATATTTTTATTGAGTCAGCAAAAATGAGAAATCAACCACTTGACCATGTTTTGCTTTCTGGGCCTCCTGGACTTGGGAAAACTACACTTGCCAATATTATTTCAAATGAAATGGGAGTAAATATAAGGGTTACATCAGGCCCAGCTATAGAGAGACCAGGCGATTTAGCAGCAATACTAACAAATTTAAATGAGAATGATGTTCTTTTTATAGACGAAATACATAGGCTCAACAAGACTGTAGAAGAAATAATGTATCCAGCATTAGAGGATTACGCCCTTGATATAATAATTGGCAAAGGTCCTTCTGCAAGATCAATTCGTATTGATTTGCCTAAATTCACACTTATAGGTGCAACTACACGTTCTGGAATGCTTGCATCTCCATTAAGGGATAGATTTGGAGTCATGTGCAATCTCGATTTTTATAATGCTAGTGATTTAAAACAAATCGTACTTCGTTCAGCTAGTATAATAAATATTGAAATTGATGAAGAAGGTGCTGTAGAAATAGCAAGGCGTTCAAGAGGAACTCCACGTATTGCTAACAGACTTCTAAAGCGTGTAAGAGATTATGCAATTGTTAAAAGCAATGGTATTATAGATTCATTAACAGCTGATAATGCTTTGAAAATGCTAGAGATTGATGAAATTGGACTTGATAAACTAGACAGAAAAATTTTAAACACTATAATTGATTTCTATAAAGGTGGGCCTGTGGGACTTGATACATTGGCTGCTTCCATAGGAGAAGAAAAAGTAACAATCGAAGATGTATATGAGCCCTACTTGCTTCAAATAGGATATTTAGCTAGAACGCAAAGAGGAAGAGTTGTAACAGAAATGGGATATAAGCATGTTAATAAAACAAGACAAAGCTCAAGCCAAATTGCCATAGAAGCAGGGGAGTAGAATTATGATAAAACTAGCAAGAAAAATAGCAATAATTTCATTTTTGGTTGCCATATTTATGACAGTTTCAGTGTTTGGAACAATTAATGAAGATTATAATGTGAAAGTTAGAATCAGATCTCCTAGACTTTTCAACCAACAATTATCACTAGACGGATATGAAAATTTAACTGTTTACAAAAAAAACGATAATTTGGAGAAATTGTTCGAAATTGATTGTAATGACCTTAGCATTCTCGCTGATTCGTACTATGACAAAAATTACAACTTTTTAACAGGTGAAGAAGCTGGGTCAGCAGTATACGGTCCGTATCATGTTGCTGTTAAAGACAGCTTTTCATCATTTGATGAAGCAGGTGATAAAGTAGAAAGTTTAGAAGATAGTTTTGATGAGGATTTTTATCCTTTCTATGACGGCACAAAATATAAAATTTATGCAGGAAACTTTCCTGACAAAAAGTCAGCTGAAAATTTCGTTGTAAAGTTAAATGCAAATAATATTGAATGGGATATTATATATGGAGACATGAAGAATGTTACTGTTTATGACAATATAAACAATATAGTATTTATGTATGCATATGAACAGGATCTTTATTTTTCTTCCTTCAATAAAACTGAATCATGCAATATGATAAAAGTTGACGGGAGACCATACAGAGGGTTAATGACATTTAAAATTATTGATTATTCAAAGCTTATATCTATAAATTATGTTGATTTAGAAAGTTACTTGTATGGGGTTGTTCCAAATGAAATACCTGCTTCATGGGGACTGGAATCATTAAAATCACAAGCTGTTGCAGCTAGAACCTACGCTGTATACAATATAAATCCATATGCATCTTTGGGATATGACTTAGAAGACAATCAAAACAGTCAGGTATATTTGGGATATGCCTATGAAAAAACTTCAACCACTGAGGCAGTTAACAAAACAAGTGGTGAAATGATTTACTATAATGATAAATTAATACAAGCTTTTTACCACTCTACAAGTGGAGGGAAAACAGAAAATTCAGAAAATGTTTGGTCTACCGCATTACCTTATGCAGTAGGAGTTGATGATAAATATTCTGATGATTCAGGTTCTCCATACAATGAATGGCAGAAAATATATGCCAAAGATGAAATAATAAAAAAGCTTAAAGATGATGGTAATGTTGTTAATGAACTTTATGGAATAGAGATAAAACAAATTTCTGAAAATAACAGAGTAACTGAATGTGTATTTTTAACAGACATTGGAGAACTTTCATATAAGAAAGAAAATGCAAGATTGCTTCTTGGCCTTATGAGCTCGTGGTTTACACTTGAAAATGGCAGTAACTTTTATTTTACTAAAGAAGATTCTAAGGTGGAAAAGCTTGAAGAAATTCCGTCAAGAAATAGTATCTTAGGCAATGTTGTTGATGAAACAAGTGAACAAACAAATTCTGTAGCTTCAAATATTGAGTCTGGAAGCATTTTAGGCAAATATGCAATTTCAAGTTCTGGCACAAAAAAAGTGAGCCAAGAAAAATTGGCTTTCATTAGCACAACTGGTGTATCAATAATAGATACTAATTCGGATCAATACAATTTTGACGGCAGAGGTTGGGGGCATGGAATAGGCATGAGCCAATACGGTGCCAAGGAAATGTCAGATGAAGGCTTTACATATGATGAAATACTAAAACATTACTATACTGGAGTAACAATTAAATGATAGAAAATAATTTTAAAACAAGTGATTTTTATTACGACCTTCCTCAGGAGTTAATAGCACAAACGCCAATAATTGAAAGGGACCATTCAAGGCTTCTGGTTCTAGACAAGGTAACCGGGAATATTGAACATAAATATTTCTATGACATAGTTCAATATTTTAAAAAAGGAGATTGCCTAGTAATAAATGATACAAAGGTATTGCCAGCAAGGCTTTATGGAGTTAAAAAAGATACTAAAGCGGTCATAGAGATTCTTTTGTTAAAAAGAATAGATGATAAGAAGTGGGAAATATTAGTAAAACCAGGGAAGAAAGCGAGAACTGGGGCTGAAATTATATTTAAAGAAAATATGCTTGAAGGAAAAATCCTTGAAGTTCAAGATGATGGCAATAGAATAATTGAATTTAAATTTGAAGGGATATTTGAAGAGATATTAGACCAACTTGGAGAAATGCCTCTTCCGCCATACATACATGAAAAACTTGAAAATCAAAATAGATATCAAACAATTTATGCAAAAAACCTAGGTTCTGCAGCCGCACCAACTGCAGGTCTTCATTTTAATGATGAGCTTCTTAAAAAACTTGAAAATAATGGTGTTAATATTGTAAGGCTTACTCTTCATGTAGGACTGGGCACATTTAGACCTGTAAAGACAGAATTTATTTCGGAACATAAAATGCATTCCGAGTATTATGAACTTGAGCAAAGTGAAGCAGATAAAATTAACACAGCCAAACAAAATGGATTTAAGATAATTTCAGTTGGAACAACAAGTACAAGAACATTAGAAACAATTGGTGATGAAAAGGGTTTTGTGAGAGC
>JBGUET010000106.1:0-7383 GCA_041821225.1 Sedimentibacter sp. | reverse complement strand
AATATAGCATACAATCGTTTCTTTGTCAATAACTATTATTATTTATTATCGCAAAAAAAGTATAATAATTTAGGTATATACAATCTTCTTTAATCAGCTTAGCATTAGATTAGTTAAGGATAAAGAACAATTAATAATATACAATATAATAAGTAAAACGCTTAGACCTTCCTAAGCGTTTTATTTAAATAGATTCGTTAAAATGAACCCGTCTTTTTATATCTTGACTAATCTAAACTATCGTTACAAGAACATCCCCGGTACTTACAGTTGAGCCTTTACTTGTGTGCAGTTTTACAATTGTTCCATTTGATGGTGCAGTTATTTCATTTTCCATTTTCATTGCTTCTAAGATTAAAACAACATCTCCAGCTTTTATAATTTGTCCTTCTTTAACTTTTATATCCAATATTGTTCCTGGCATTGGAGCTGTAATTGTTTCACCAGATACTGGAACTGAAATTGCTTTTGGAGAATCTACCTGTGTTTCTGGTTGTATTATTGTTCTAGGTTGTTGCGCTTGTATTGGTTGAACAGGTACATATGTAAATGATCCTTGATTTTCTCCTGCTTCTTCAACTTCTACTGCATAAGCTTTACCATTTACTTTTATATTAAATTTTTTCATATATGCTCCTCTTATCTCATTAATTTCATTCTACCTGTCAATGACCATATAGAGTCCAGTTCAGGCGTTCTTTTAATATTTTTTACAAAAAAATTATTTGAACCTTTTTCTAAAATGCAGGTTAATGCCGCTGTAATGACAGAAATTATTTCATCTTCATCTTCAAAATTAATTACTTCCAAATTTACATCATCTTTTTTTTCATTGCTACTTTCTTTTTTATTGAATATATTATAAAACAAACCCATTAAACCACTCCTACTCTACAACGGAATATTCCCGTGTTTTTTTTCAGGTTTTGATACTCTTTTTCCTGATAACATGTCAAATGAACTTATTATCCTCTTTCTTGTTTCAGATGGTTCTATAATACCATCTATATATCCTCTTGCCGCTGCTATATAAGGATTTGCCACTTTTTCTCTGTATTCAGCTATCTTTTCCAAACGTTTTTCATTTTGATTTTCCGCTTCTATAATTTCTTTTTTGAATATTATGTTAGCGGCTCCATCAGGACCCATAACAGCTATTTCTGCCGTAGGCCAAGCAAGAACAATATCAGCACCCAAATCCTTTGAGCACATGGCTAGATATGAACCTCCATAAGCCTTCCTAGTAATAACTGTTATTTTTGGCACTGTAGCTTCAGAATATGCATAAAGCATTTTTGCACCATGTCTTATTATTCCCCCATATTCTTGATGCGTTCCAGGCAAGAAACCGGGTACATCCATGAGAGTAAATAAAGGAATGTTGAAAGAATCACATGTTCTAATAAATCTTGATGACTTATCCGAAGCATTAATATCCAAGCACCCAGCTTGGACTTTAGGTTGATTTGCAATCACGCCAATACTTTTTCCATTTAATCTCATGAAGCCCGTTATTATATTTTGAGCAAAATATGGCTGATACTCTAAAAATTCTTTATCATCAGCTATAGTTGATATAATTTCCTTCATATCATAAGGTTTATTAGGATGGTCAGGTATTATATCATTAAGCTCATAATCTAACCTATTCATATCATCTTCCATAAATTTAGTAGGTGTTATTTCTAAATTATTTTGTGGTAAGAAACTTAACAATCTTTTAATATGATTTATGCACTCTTCCTCTGTATTGTCTATAAAGTGCGCGACTCCACTGATTTTGTTATGCGTCATCGCTCCTCCCAGTTTTTCTGCCGTTACTACTTCACCTGTAACTGATTTTATTACATCCGGTCCTGTAATAAACATCTTGCTTGTATTTTCAACCATAAATATAAAATCCGTGAGGGCTGGCGAATATACCGCACCACCAGCACATGATCCCAATATTACAGATATCTGAGGTATAACCCCTGATGCTAATGTATTATTGTAGAAAATCTTGCCATAGCCAGACAAAGCATCAACACCTTCTTGTATTCTCGCCCCACCTGAATCATTAATTCCTATAATAGGAGCTCCCACCTTAAGTGCCATTTCCTGAATTTTTACAATTTTAGACGCATGCATTTCTCCCAAAGATCCACCTATAACCGTGAAATCCTGTGCGTAAATACATATTAATCTACCATTAATTGTTCCATATCCTGATACAACTCCTTCACTAGGAGCAACTTTCTTCTCCATTCCGAAATTCACACATCTATGTTCAACAAATTCATCTATTTCTACAAAACTCCCTTGATCCAGCAATTTCAATATTCGTTCTCTTGCAGTCAGCTTAAGGCTTTCATGCTGTTTATCTATTGCTTTTTTGCCCCCTCCTAATTCTATTTTGTCTTTTTTCTCTTTGAGTTCTATGAGTTTGGCATTTGACATTTTTTACCTCCGGTTCATCCAAATATACTCTATTTTACCAATATTTTAAATTGTACTTATAGCTAATAATTATTCTTTATTTGTTAACTTTAACATTAAGCTTACTGTAATATAAATAACTATTATTACAGCGAATATGCCTGTCATACCCATACCCATCAATTCTAAGGATTTAATTATATTTTGACTATTCATATATCCCCCTTACATTAATCCAGGCAGTAATCCAATTATTACTCCGCCTGCTATAACCGATGCTATTTGTCCAGATACATTTGCTCCTACAGCATGCATTAATAAGTGGTTTTGCGAATCTGCTTCAAGTCCCATTTTTTGTATAACTCTTGCTGACATTGGGAATGCGGAAATACCCGCTGCACCTACCATAGGATTGATTTTTTCCTTCATAAATAAATTTAAAAACTTTGCAAACATTACACCTGCAATTGTATCAAATACAAATGCTAGAAGACCTAATCCCATTATTAAAAAAGTCTCTATAGTTACAAAATTTTCTGCTTTCATACTTGCTGCTATTGTAATACCCAAAAGCAATGTAATTAAGTTTACAAGACCGTTTGAAGCTGTTTCAGATAATGATCTCAATACGCCACATTCTCTTATTAAGTTTCCAAACATCAAGAAACCAACCAATGATATGGAAGCAGGCGCAACAAGACCAGCTATTATGGTTACAAATATAGGAAACAACAATCTTGTTATCCTTGAAACACTTTTAGGATTATATTGCATTCTTATTTTACGCTCCTTTTCAGTTGTGCACAACTTGATTGCAAATGGCTGGATAATTGGTACTAAAGCCATATATGAATATGCTGCAACTGCTATAGGTCCTATGTAATTACTTTTTAAAACTTGTGACACCAATATTGATGTAGGTCCATCTGCCGCTCCTATTATTCCTATAGAAGCCGCGTCCTGAAGTGAAAAACCAAGCAAAGCTGCAACAGTAATTGTAGCAAATATACCAAATTGTGCCGCAGCTCCAAACAACAGCAGCTTTGGGTTTGAAAGCAGTGGTCCAAAATCTATCATTGCACCTATACCTATGAAAAGTAACAACGGCATCATTTCTGATGATTCAATTCCTACTTTGAAAAGCCAATCTATTATGCCTGTAACTTCTCCTATACCGGCTAACTGTTGATTTAATACTCCTGACATGGGTATATTTACAAGTATTGCTCCAAAACCCATTGGCAATAACAAAGAAGGCTCCAGACCCTTGGATATTGCAAGAAATATCAGCAGTCCTCCTATTACCCACATCAAAATTTGTTGCCATGTAATTTGTAAAATTCCTACAACTAAAAATTCCATATTGTTCTCCTTATTTTTAATCATTAACATATAAATTTTAAGATTTCGTATTTTATTTTTTTACCAGTATCCTATAAACTTATATCAGCTCTAATATATAGTCAGCAATAACTTATTATAAATTAGTAAAAAAGGCACATATAGTATGTACCTAAAATCATTAAGCTACCATTACCTTAATTCTTCCCTTATATAGTTCATTTTTTATGTTTTTTATTACTCATATACATCATTGATATTATTATATATTTTCATAGGCAATAACCCTACCCAAGTCAGCTGCTGTACTCAGTCTTTCCAAACCTCTAGCAAGTACGACATCTAAAAAGCCTGAAATTATTTACAGATAAATACTAGCAATGGCTTACATTAAAACAGAACTTAAATGCAACGCAGAAATATTCATTAAAATTTTTCTGTACTTCCGAAAACTGCTACATTTTAATTTGACTTATGCCCATACTATCATCTACCTCATTTGAAATTTCTTGATTAGATATTCCAACAAAGCATTTTAGCGAATCATATAGAACTGCCAAGCCTAATACTATCATAGCAACAAACTCTACCCAATAAAATGGAAATAGCTTTATTTTAAGCACGCCAGTTGTATAGTTAGATACAAAAGCTTGTATAGCCTGCAATGACGCTGCATATGCTAAAACAAAACATATAACGACCGAAAAAATACCAGTTAAGCCAAGAAAAAACATACGTACTTTTGCGGGAAACAAAGATACTAACATTGTAACATGCACATGCCCTTTATGAGATTGAGCATAAGCAAATGAAGCAAATACCGAACAAAAGAGTAATCTTTCAACAATTTCATACGCTCCCACAATAGTTGTACCAATAATAAAACGAACAAATACATCAACAACAATTAAAACCATTATCATGAAGATTCCAGCATAACTAATAATACTGACAATACTTGTTAACTTACTTAAATAAGCTTCAATTTTTTTCATTTATTCCCCTCCTAACCGTATATTAGCGTTGGCAAAAAAGTAACTAAACTTGGTAAAAGTGTTACTATAATTATAACTATTAGAACTGCAAATGTAAAAGGTAGTGATCCTTTAAATATTTTACTTAAAGGAACATCTTTAGCAATACCAGAAACTATATAGCAATTCATTCCTACTGGTGGTGTAACTAACCCAAGCTCCATAACTAAAATGATTATAATACCAAACCATATAGGGTCAAATCCCAACCCAGTCATTATTGGCAAAAATATAGGAACAGTAAGCATTACCATAGGAAGTGCATCCATTAAGCAACCTAAAAATGCGTAAATTAAAACAACAAAACTTAGAATTACATACCTTGATACATTTAAACCTCCAATGTATGAAGCCATTTTCATTGGTACTTGTGTTATTGCAAGAAAATTTCCAAACACTGTAGCTCCAATTAGCATCAAATAACACATTGCAGTAGTTTTTATAGTATCAAACATAACTTTTTTCAAACTTTGTTTGGTGCATTTTCCTTTTGCAATCATAATTATTAAAGCTAAAAAAGAACCAAATGCTGCAGCTTCATTAATGGTAAAAAGTCCAGAGAACATGCCAATAAAGACTCCAGCAAACAAGATAATCATTGAGGTTAAGCCCTTTAAAGATTCAAGTTTTTCTTTTAACGTATATTGTTTACTAGCTGGTGCCAATTCTGGCTTCATCTTCACTTGAATTACTACAGTTAATATCAATACTACGGCCAATACTAATCCAGGTATTATACCTGCTGAAAACATACGTCCAATCGATACTTCTGCAACTATGCCATAAATAATCATTGGTGTACTTGGAGGAATCATAATACCAAGTGTTCCACCTATGGATACCGCTCCCGTAGCTAATTCATCTGAATAACCATACTTCCTCATTTCAGGAATTGAAACCACACCCATTGTTGCAGTTGTTGCCGCAGTAGATCCACAAATAGCACCAAAACCTGCACATGCAGCAATTGTACCGCAAGCCAAACCACCAGGAAGTCTTCCAAGCCATTTATTTCCTGCATTAAAAAGACCCTCACTCATTCCTGCTGCAAAAGCCAGATTACCCATCAATATGAATAATGGAATAACACTAAGAGAATAAGCACTAGCTTGTGTAGCAGGAACTGTTTGTAATACTCCTAAAGCCGCAGTTAAATTCACTGTTGTAGCATAACCTAAAAAGCCTATAAATAGCATTGCTAAACCTATATTCATACCAAAAAAAAGAAGAAATAATAATGCTGTAATTCCTAGTGTAGCAATCATTGTTAATTCCATAAATTTTCTCCTTTAAAACTCTTTATAAATATTGTTGCTTATATAATTATAATATAAGCAACAACATAGTTAAACTATTATTTATTTTTTTCAATTGCCTCTAATGCTTTTTCATAATATTTTTCTGCATCAAATTCAGAAGTTTTATGTTCTCCATACCAAGCACTATTATATTCTACGGTTGCTTTTTTAAATTCATTGTAAGCTTCCTCAGTAACAGTAATCAAATTTCCTCCGTTAGATGCAATTTCTTTTCTTACATCTGCTGCTACATCTTCAAATACTTTTGCTGCACCTAATGATGTCTCCTTGTTTGACACAGATGAAATTGCAGTTTTCACATCCTCAGGTAATGAATCCCATTTTGCTTTATTCATTAAGACCAAAAATGGTCCTACATTTATTGGCATTTCTGTAAAGTTATTTAATACTTCAGTTAATTTGTAGCTACCAATACCTAAATATTCAAAAACACATCCTTCAATAACGCCTTTTTCTATAGACTGATACATGTCACCAGGGCCCATTAAAATAGGTGTTCCTCCCCATGCGGTTACCATATCAGTAGCAGCTCCAGCTGGACATCTTAATTTCATGCCTTTTAAATCGCTCATGCTTTGAACAGGTTTATCCGATGTTGATATAATGTTAGGATTGTTTGTATATAGCATCAGCATCTGAAAATCGTCATATTCTTTTTTCAATTCATCAGTGTTTTCATATAAATCCCATAACATATTTGTACCTTGAGTTGCCGAATTTATGCCCAACATAGGTAGCGTAGCAATATCGGTTAAAGGAAACTGTCCCGGATAAAAACTAGTAAAAACCCATCCCATATCACATGCGCCAGTCTTTACGGCATCTAATATATCAGTTGCAGCAGCTAAAGTTCCTCCAGGATAAATTGTTATTTCTACTTTACCATTTGTTGCTTCTTTAATTTTATCCGCCCACTCTTGCTGATAAATTGTATTACCCGATTGAGCTGGGTCATAAGTTGCAAAAGATAATTTTATTGTTTCTGTAGATTCTTCCGTTGAACCATTTGAAGAATCTACAGCTTTTTCACTACATCCAGATAACGGCATCATTAACATACCTAAAACTAATATAACAGAAATACTTCCTTTATAAAAACCATTCTTTAATGACATAAATTTCCTCCATATTTTAGTTTTGATAAGAAACAACCAACATTTTTGCTGAACTGCAGCCTGTATTCATAGAAGATCTTCCTTGTAATGGAGATAGATGTATTGAATCGCCAGCTGTTAACTTATGTTCCTTTTTGTCTTCAGTTGTAACGGTCA
>JBGUET010000105.1:0-7414 GCA_041821225.1 Sedimentibacter sp. | reverse complement strand
TTGTCTTCCTATATTGAAAATGGAATATTAACTGTTGTTAAGGCAAAGGTAATAGGCAAAGATGGGAAAACTATTGATGTAGATCTATATGTTAATGATGGGCCAACAATCACAGAGCTAAGTGGTGGGTTTGAAGCCCCTGCTAATTTAACTGACGAAGATATTTATTATGGGGCAGAAATTTATTTTGATAAAAATAATTCAGGTGAATTTAATCTTCTGTATTCTATGACGGAACCTTATGTAATATCACCCATTGTTTACATAGATGATGAAAGCGATTTGGAAATTTCATATACTAATTGGCCATCTACTAATACAATCCTTGCAAGTGATGAAACTTCTATTTCACTAGGATATATAGTGAATAACAATGCTACATGGCAAAGTCTAGTTGATTTTTCGTGGTCAAGTAGTGATGATACTGTTGCAAATATTACTGAAGATGGCGATATTGTTTTAACAGGGAATACGGGACAAGTTACATTTACTCTAACAGCATTAAATGCTAGTTTGCCAGGTAAAGAATTTAGTATATACTCGGAAACTCTTGAAGTAATGGAGGCAACAACAACATTCTTGCATGTTACTGACAGTGTGAAAAACATTGAAATTACAAAGGGTAATGATGCCAAAGTATATTATTCAACTAATTTAACATCAAGCAATGATACTTATGTAGGTAGTGGGACGGTCACAACATATACCTATGGACTTTATGAAGCTAAATATGTAGATGCACAACTTGAAAAGGGAAACTTTGTAAACCAGCAAACACTTGACGCATCTGTAGATGATGATATTATGTCCTACACAGTTGATGAGCAGTATCTTGTTAACACTTCGGTTAAGGGTAAGTACAGCTACATTTTAGAAATATCCGCAAAAGATATGCAATTAGATACCATTTTATCAACATCTGCAAATATATGTGTAAAAGAGTTGCCAGCAAAGGCTGTTCTGAGTAAACCACAAAATTATTATATAGAAGATGATGATTTAAAATTTACAGTAGAATTTAATATAGAAAATAGTAGCCAAAATACTGAGTGTAACCTTTCTGTCATAAAAAACGAAGAAGATGAACTTGCTTTTACCACGGATGATATCGAAAATATTAACAAGGAAATTACTGTAACAATTGACCCGGTTGAAAGCAATAGATTGCTTGATATATACACTATATTGTTAGTAGCTAAAAATGAGTTTGATGAAGCTTATTCTTATGATTCTTATGTTTTATATGTTTACAATTCAGATGCACTTAAAATAATGGTTAATGATGTTGCTACTGATAATCTAACAATGAGCATGGATGATGAACTGTCCAAAATGACCAGTTATGAAATTTTAGCACTGAACAGGAACATAAGTTTAAACGAGGAGATTAGTATAAACAATAAACAATATAAGTGGAGTAACATTGCTGATAAGATAACGTGGGAAGTAAGTGATGATAGTAAAATATCTCTTGAATATAATGATGGCGGCAGTTATGAAAATATTGAGAACTATCTTTATTCCTCATTTTTACCAGGTAGCGATTTTCTGTTGCAGGGAAAATCAAGCGGTGATTCTATTATAACAGCTACACATAATGCAACTGGTAAATCCGTAGAACTAGACGTTACAGTAGATAAATTAGAGGATAAACTATATATATTCCAGGTTTATCCAATCCAAAAAAGTACCGTAACTTATACAAACGGTGAAGATAAATATAAGACTGTGGTAACTGACACTAGAGGACGGGTCGCTATTTTTGAAAAGAGCGGCATTAAGAGTGATGTATGTTTTAAGCCGGAATATTCTGGGACGTATGATCAAGTTACTTTAAAAAACAATAGTCTTATGGCTAATCAAAGAAGTGTAAATGATTTTGGACTGTACCCTCAGAACAATGTAATTTTTCCAATTACAGAGTATAAAATAACATTTAATCTTTGCAATGAAAATGATTACGAGTGGTATAATGGCGATGTTATTATTAGAGGCGGCGTATATAGAAATGGCAAATATTGTCCAACTGCAAAAATTAATGGCATAAGCGGAAGTGAGGACCAAATTGTCAGCGCTGATAGTTATGGAAATTATTCTCTTGATTTTAATTCATCTGAATTTACAACAGCAAATAATTCTGGACCTCTAACATCTGATGACAAAATTGAGTATGTTATTGAAGTTAATTTTCCTGACAATTCTCATTACACTAAAATAATTAAAGTTAGTAGCCAAATAATAAAACAATACAGAGGATTTTATTTTGGAGTTTATTTGCAAGAAACTATTAAAAAGCTTGATAGTGCAAAAATTCAAAACAATGTAAGCATTATTTCTCAAACTTTAACAATAGATGGCATAGAGCAACAAATGCCTGAACAAGTTATATTTGAGGAAGCTCCTGATAGTGCTTTCATTGATATTGAGATGATGTTTAAAGGTGATACTAATAAAAATTATGAGATAAGTTTTGTTGATGAATATAATGAGTGGAATTTGTTTTCAAACACAATTAAAGAATCATATGAGTTTTCAAGCACAGTAATATTACGAAATACATATAATATCCGCAAACGTGTTTTATACTTGTTACCAGGTGAAAAAACAAATTTGTATATGAATATAGTAGCAAAAGATGCTGATAGTTTAACCGAGATAAAATTACCTACACCTATTAAAATATATAATTTAGATGGTATTCCTAACATGGATACATTGATTTCAGGAGACCTAGCAGAAGTTACAAATAATATTATCAGTACAGTTACAGCACCCTATTATGTTACTGAAAATATAGATAATGATAATGTAAAAAGAACACTTGATTTTTTGGAAAGATATTCTTTTGGCAGCAGCTCAACTGGACTTGAGATTCAGGCAACGGATGACCCTCTTGTATACAAAGGTATTATTAAATTTGCAGCAGGTGATTTGAGTAGTGAAAACCCATCAGGAGTTTATAGTGCTGATGAAAATTCATCAGAAAAATTTAAATTCATGCCAGGGCTAAGCGATGTGAAGGCTATAAAAAAAGGTGATTATATAAAAAAAAGCATAGCGCAGATGAAAAAGAATAAACTAGGCTCAAAAGGTACTTATAAAACATACGGTGGTGGAGCATATTTAGAATGTGAAATTTTTTATGATACTATTGACCGTGAATGGAAAATACTTTTAATAAAATCAAATACATATGTTGGAGCCGGTGGTGGATATTACCGTTACTTCAACACTTGGGTGGGTCCTATTCCTGTTACGGCAGAATTCAGGACAGGTTTATCAGCGCAAATAGGTCTAAAAACTGCTTTAAATGTATATTATACTGATGAAGATAAAGATGAATATGATGTTTTAACAGATTATATTACTGAGGTTAATCCATATTTTTATATTTATGGTTTTGGCGGATTTGGTGCTGATTATGAAGTTGCAAGTTTAAAGGTTGGCCCATATGGTCAAATAAGTCTCAATCAACGATATTTATGGCTTAATAGTGAAGAAGAGAAGAAAAATGGCCAAAAAATTACCATATCTGGTGAAACAGGTATAAAGTTTACTGCTAAAGTGTTTTTTATTAAGTACACAAAAGAATATGAATTAGCAGAAGTAAGTAAATCTTGGAAGTATAATGACTTTGACGAAATTGATAACATTTATAATGGAAAATCAGGTTTCACTAAGGAAATGTTCTTAAGTAGCTATGGTGGAATTGCTTTAGTACCGGTTAGTGAAACAGTAACACTTGAAGACCGGTCTTACCTTGATATATTTGACAGGCAGTGGTATGTACCATTGCTTAGAAAATCTTCAGATGAAGCTATAACTATTATTCAAACCAATGCTTATCCTACTTCAAACCCAGTACTTACGGATGATGGCATGATTATGGCTTATGTATCAGATATGGACAGCCATGATATTAATGATACAGCGGTATGCTTTTCTATGAAGGACGGAGGTTTATATGCTCCAGGCACAGAAATTGATGCTTCAAATTATGCTGATAGTGATGTAGTTATTGATGGTACAAGTGATGGCGCTGCAGTGGCATGGACTAGGGTTATTAGTGAATTAGATAAAAGTTCAGGTGATGAGGCAACCCCTGAAGATATTCAAGAAATGATTTCTGGTACTGAAATTATGGCTAGTATATACGATGGAACTAAATTTAATACAACTAGATTAACTAACAACAGTACGCCTGATATGGCACCGGTTGTTGCCACTAACGGCAAGAAGACAATAGTTGCATGGAGAAGTTTATATGCAACAGACAGGGACAATCCTTTGGATTTTGATGGAAGAGATAACATAATGTATTCAATATTTAATGGTAGCAGCTGGAGCGAGGCTAAATGCTTGTATGATGGCAGTATTGATAATGTTAAAGCACTTAATGCCAAGATGCTGTCTGATGGAACATTTGCTATTACATATGAAGTAAATATGAAGGATACCGAAAATACTGAAAATTATTGTGCTATACTTGATGAAAATGGAAATATTATCAATAACATTAGATTGACAAACAACGAAATCAAAGATGAAAATCCTCGAATAACATCTGTTGTATTTCCTGACGGCATTGAGCGATTTATTATAGGATGGAATACTATAGAAACAGTAGATGATGAGGTAGAAAATACAATTAGATTGTCTGCCATTAACAATAAAGGCATACTTTACTCACTATTTGAAACAGAAATTGAAGACACCACTGGTGCAAGCAATTTCAATAGCTTTGAATTTACTAAAGGTGCAGAAGAGTTAGATGATTTATCTATAGTTTGGACTGAGCCTACAGATGAAACAGATGATGAAAATAACAATGTATATAATGATATTATATGGGGTAAAAAGTTTATTGAGGAAGAGGATGGCAGTATTACTGAATCAGCCAAAATAAAACTATTAGAACTGGATGACCAAAATGTGGTGGATTTCCTTAATTCTTATGTAGATGATGATACGAAAGCGATAAACTTTGCAATGCTTTTATCAGATTATAGTGATGATGCTTCACAAGCAAAACTAGCTGTCGGAAAATCTAGTTATAAAAACAACTTAGTTGTAGATGGAACATATTTTTCAGCTGATGATTTATTGCCTAATTTAGATATGCCAGTTTTGTTTAGTTTATATAATGATGGTGTAGAACCTATTGAAAAAATTACTATTAACATTGGCGGTGTAGACCATGTGTTTGATACCTATATTAGGTCAGGGGAATATAAAGATTTTACAGTGCTTTATATGGTTCCTGAAAATATAGTAAACCCTGACTACAGCGTAACAGCAAAGTTTTTAACATCTACAGATACAAAAAATGGCACTCTTAATATGGATGTTCCTGATGTAGGTATCTTTAGTGTTGATATTACTAAGGAAGAAGAAAGGGAGCGCATGTTTAGTGTTCAGCTTTACAACAATACTTACTCTAAACTAAAAGAAGGAAAGCATGTTGTGAAACTTCAGGTATTTGACACTCCCGATTTTGAAACCACACCACTAGTTACTAAGTCTATTTCAGATCAGGAAAGTTTAAACATAATAAATGACGGTGTTCTTATGCAAGAAATAACTTTGACTGAAAAAGACTTACAAGGTATTTTGGATTATGATGGAGAAATAATTGATGGTTCAAGGATGTTTTTTAATGCATTGTTAGAAGAAAACGAAACGGTTATTGAAGACTCCGATATATCTAATGATTCAGATTATTTAAAGATAGATAGCTTGATTACTAAAAATTCAAGTTCTGTTTCAATAACTAGCTTAATGCAAGCTGAAAGTGATAATACAGTTGTACAAATAGAAGCTTTAAATAATTCCATGAATAAAATAACTAATGGTAATATAACTGTAAACTTAAGAGACGAAGACGGCAATATAATTGAAACTCAGCAAACATATAATGTTTCAGACATAGATAATGGGTTAATAATCATAGAAGGAGAAGAGACTATTTACACAACATTTAATTTTGGCAAACAAGGTTCATCTTATGATGTGGTTTTCTCTAACGTAGATAATGATAGCTTATTGCTTTCTCAGTTGAAGTTTACAGGCGTTCCTTTAGATTTTGATAAAAGCATTACGGATTACAATCTGCAGGTAACAGATTTAGATGAAACTATTATAACGGCGGTTTCAGAAAATCCTAGTTCAGTTATTACTGTTTTCCAGGATGGACAATTAATTTCCAATTTAGAGCCTTGTGAACTGAGTTATGGCACAAACTTATTTGAAATAGTTGTAAAAACAAACACGAATGAGGTAACTTACACAGTCACCATTGACGATACTGAGGTTGAAGATGATTCAGATGATAATAACAATAGTAAATATTACAATATTGTAGTTATTCAAAATGAAGGTGGAGAAATAAGCCCAACTTATGGAAGAGTTGCTGAAGGTAAAAATAAAATGTTTACAATAACACCAGATGAAGGGTATGAAATAGCAGATGTCTTGGTTGGTGGTGCTAGTGTTGGAGCAGTAGATACATATAATTTTGTAAATACTAGAAAAAGTACCAGCATAAAGGCAGTGTTTAAGAAAAAAGATAATGAACAAAATTCTATTGAATTTGAAAATCCATTTATTGATGTGAATTCAAGCGATTGGTTTTATGATGCAGTTGGTTATGTAAACGAGAACGGACTTATGAATGGTATAAGCGAAAAAGAATTTGCACCAAGTTTAGAATTAACTCGTGGCATGTTTATAACTGTTTTATACAGAATGGAAAATGAGCCTGATGTTGAAGAAACAAAATTTACTGACGTTAAAAGCAACGATTATTACCAAAAGGCTGTTGCTTGGGCAACAGTAAATGGGATAGTTACTGGTGTGAGTGAAACGAATTTCGCACCAAATGATTCTATCACTCGTGAGCAAATGGCCACAATCATTTACCGTTACGCAAAATACAAAAATAAAGAGCCTGAAGGTACTTGGGCAATTAAAATGGATTACAATGACCTAAGTGACATTTCTGATTATGCATCTGAAGGGGCGATGTTCTGTAAATTAAAAGGAATAATGATGGGTAATACAAAAAATCAGTTGCTTCCTAAGGCAAATGCAAATAGGGCAGAAACAGCAACCGTGATACAAAGAATTATAGAAAATATACTTAATTGATTTTGAATCCAATAATTAGGGACGGTTCTTATTGATTGATTTTCAGGGTAATTAGGGGACAGTTCTTATTGATTGATTTTCAGTAAGAACCGTCTCCTATTTAATATTATTCTCTTCAAATACGAGCTATTCCAATCTAGTCATTCATATTGTGGATAAAACCTAGTAAAGTGGTTGAAAACATATTGCTTTTCACATAATTTCACATAATAGTGTGATATTTATTCCATATTTGTTTGATATAATCCATACATGAAAAGAAAATAAA
>JBGUET010000104.1:0-7435 GCA_041821225.1 Sedimentibacter sp. | reverse complement strand
GGTGCAAACAAGCCTGCTACAACTGAAACTGGTGCAAAAATAACTGTGCCACTTTTTGTTGAGATAGGGGATAGAGTGAAGATTGACACCAGAACAGGTGAATATCTATCAAGAGTATAGGAGGTATGTCATGGATTTTTTGTATGAAAAAATTTCGTATTTAAGGGGTTTAGCTGACGGATTAGATGTTAAAGCTGACACTAAAGAAGGCAAATTATTTAATGCTGTAATGGATGTAATTGAAGAAATAGCAGACGGTATGAACGACATAGTTGAAGAGCAGGATGAAGTAAACGAGTACTTAGATTTATTAGATGAAGATTTATCAACAGTTGAAGAAGAATTATTCGGCGAAATGGAAATTGATGAAGATGATTATGATGATGATTATGACTTCGATTTTGATGATGATCAATGTGATGACGACGACAAAGATGAAGATAATTGTGGTTGTGGTTGCAAAGAAGATTAATTATTTGTAAAAAAAAGCATTTCTATATGGAATGCTTTTTTTATGCAAAAAATATTCAAGATAATCTCTTGACACTAGTATGATACTAAGGTTTATACTATGGATAAGAGGTGAGGTTCATGAGAAGAAAATTTCTTAAGTATGTGATACCTTCGGTTATGGCTATGTGGATTTATTCCATTTACACAATGGCAAGCGGCATATATGTTGCAAAAGGAGTTAATGAAATAGCTCTCGCAGCTCTAAGCATATGCATGCCATATGTAAATGCAACTTTTGCAATTGCGGTTTTATTTGCAGTAGGAACATCAACTATTGCTTCAATTAACTTAGGTAATAAAGAAACTAAAAAAGCTAGTGAGGCTTTTTCCATGAATACAGTGGTTTTAATTGGTATAAGTGTTACAATAACAGTATTGATTTTATTAAATCTGGAGAATATAGCATATTTCTTGGGAGCAACAAGTAAAACAATTGTGTATGTTAAGGATTATTTAGGAATTTTATCCTTGTTCAGTATTTTTGCAATATTATCGTATTATTTTGAAGTATTAGTAAAAACTGATGGTCACCCTATATTTGCAACAATAGGGGTAAGTATTTCAGCGATCACTAACGTTTATTTGGTGTATTTGTTTGTTATTAAAATGAATACAGGAATCAAAGGTGCTGCAATTGCAACAGGGATTGCGTATGTTGCCTCAACAATATTTTATGTTGGCTATTTTACAATAGGAAATTCCACCCTTAAATTTGTACCTTTTAAGTTTGATTTTTCTATAGTTAAAAGAACTGTTCCACTGGGCATATCTGATTTTTTAACGGAGTTTTCTTCTGGTTTTATTATATTTATGTTTAACAAAACTATTCTAATAAGCATAGGAGAAATAGGAATTATAACATATACAGTTATTGTTTATTTAAACAGTTTTGTAACAATGACTATGGCAGGCATTTCCCAGGGCACACAACCTTTAGTAAGTTATTATTATGGGAGAGATGATAAAAAAACATATTCATATTTTCTAAAAGCAGCAGTAAAATCAGTTGCAGTGGTTTCTTTGATTATCTATGCTGCAAGCAGTATTTTTGCTGAACAAATAGCAGGAATATTTATTAGTAGCGATAAAGTTCAATTGTTCGATTATTCAGTGAGAGCACTAAGGCTGTATGTACCAGCATACCTGCTTATAGGTTTTAATATAGTTTTTGTAGGTTTTTATTCGGCAATAGAAAAGCCTATGTACGCAATGGCCATTTCAGCAGGAAGGGGTTTTGTGGTTATAACAACTTCAATTGTAGTTATGACCGCATTGGCAGGTTCTAATGGTATTTGGATGTCATCATTTGTATCGGAAGGAATTTGCTTAATAATGGCTACATTAATTTTTGTTAAATTTTACTATGATGATTTGTACATTGAAATATTTGAGAAAAAGCCGTTGTCGGACTATGACTGAACTGAAAAAATTCATTAATAGTTAAAAAATATGCACTGGGAGGTTCTAGTGCATATTTTTTATGGCCATATTTGGCTAGGGTCTACCCCGTATATTTGTATAACTTCGAATAAATCGCTGTTAGCAATATCCTTTGGCGTAACTAGCCATGATCCATCTGAATCAATGTCATATCCAAATTGCATGAAAGGATACCATACCAGATGAGCACATTGTGTTGCCTTAAGGTCTTTAAGGGCAGGATTTTTCCTGCTAGTTAATCCAATTGTAAGTCCATAAATTTTATCGTTTAAATTATCCTTTGCATATTTAGCAATTTCATCTAAAGTGTTCTGATAGGTATCTTTTAATTTAAGCATTATAAATGAAGGATATACTCTCCATTTATTTATATCTTGTAACATAGTATTGCTTCCTAATATTACAGCCTCAAGAGTTTCACCTTTTTCTGCATCTGTTATAATAGCAGCGTGGCCATGGCGCCAACCAAGAGAGTGGGTAGCCTTTGTAATTAGCACATAACCATTTTTATAAGGAGCCAGGTCAAAGCCGTACATTGGATTTCCTTGGTCATTTACTATGGATTCCTGGCTAGTGATTATACCAATAGATTCGCAGTATACATTGCTTTTGGTAAAGAAAGTTTCTTGAAACTTAAGGATATCATCTATACCCTGTTTGTTTTGCAAAAGCTCATCAATTGCTGTTTTACCCAGACCTGTTTGATAAAATAACTCTTTATAATCATCTTCACTTATTTTATCGCTTTTTAAAATAGTGCTTATGTCTTCTTGGGGGTAGTCGGGATAAATGTAGCCGGAAGGTTCAATAATTGCTTCCATTGCTGAAATTATTCCCAGAATAACAAATATTATAGAAAATATAACCAATAATTTTTTGTGCTTTATGTGCTTTATCTTTTGTTTTATCATAATGTCTGCTTTCTTTGTTAGAATTAGTATAGAGCAAATAATATTTAATGCTAATATCAGAATAATATATTAATTATATAGCATTTAAAGAAAATTACAATTAGAAATAATTATTTAAAATTTAAAAAAATTATCAAATATAAAAAGTCAACCTATTAAAAATAAAAATTCTGTGATACAATATATATCATTTATAATTAGGAGGGCTCAAATGAACAAATATAGAAGAGCGGGTACTTTTAAAAGAGCAGTTTGCTTAATCGTAGCCTTAGGCATGATAGTTACAACATTTATGAGTATGCTCATTTACTTGATTGGAAAATAATCTGAAAAGAGTAGATGAAATATACGAGAACATGTACATTTAAAATTAAAATGCTTTAGGAATTTGAAAAACAATTCGAGCATTATTTTTTGCGTGTATTAATTTCATTGGGAAATTTAAAATATAAAGAAATAAGTAAAGTTGTGAATTCAAATGCGTTAAAATAATAATTGATGGTTAGCACAATATTATCAGGAGTACTATGGAATATTTTGATTATTTAAGAGATATAAATGGAGTTAATTTAAACAAACAGCAAATAGAGGCTGCTTGTTTTGAAAAAGGGAATGCCCTAGTTCTATCAACTGCAGGTTCTGGTAAGACTACAGTAACAATTGCTAGAGTGGGTAGGCTTTTATATGAAAACAAGTGTGAAGGCAAAATTCTTACCATAACATTTTCAAAAATGGCAGCCAATGACATGAGGAATAGATTTCAATTGTGTTTTGACAATAGATATAATGGGAAAGCTGAATTTTCAACCATCCATGCTTTTTCTTATAAAATTGTGAAAAATTTTTATAAAAGAAAGGGAATAGATTTTGATTTGCTTACAAACAATTATAAAGTGTTAGGGGAAATTCTTAAATCCCATTATTCCACATCTTATTTTAATTATGTAAGTGATGAAGAAATTGAAAATCTATCTTCAACAATAGGCTTTATTAACAACATGATGATTAATCCAATGGAATATAGGGATTATGGCATTGAAATTAAAGGATTTGACAAAATCTATGAAAATTACCGAACATACAAATCCCAGAACAGATTAATTGACTTTGATGACATGTTGCTTTATACAAATAAAATATTATCAAGTTCGGATTATTACAGTGAATACATGAGAAACGCTTTTCAATACGTTCAAATAGATGAAATGCAGGACACTTCTAAAATACAGCTTGAAATTATCAAAAAAATTACTCGTGATAATCTTTTTATGGTTGGAGATGATGACCAGGCTATTTACTCTTTTAGAGGTAGTGATCCGGATTTTATGCTTGAATTTAAAAAAATATATAAGAACGGGAAAATTTTTTATTTAGACAACAATTATAGGTCTGATAAAAATATAGTTGAAGGTGCAAAAAACTTTATTGAAACAAATAAAAAGAGGTATAAAAAGTCTATTAATACTGAAAATGAAGGCGAAAATGAAATAAACATCATTAAGGTTAATAGTAGAGCTGAGCAAGCAAAACATATAACTCATGAACTTGCAAAATTAGGAGACAAAAAAGTTGGAATTTTATTTAGATACAACATGTCTGCAATGATATTAGCAAATAATCTTAATGAAAATAAAATCGATTTTTATATTAAAGAAGATAAGACCAAATTTTTTAGCAGCCCTGTATTATATGATGTTCTATCTTTTTTTAATTTGGCCTTAAACCCTAAAGACAGAAATTCATTTTCAAGAATTTACTATAAAAGTTATACATATTTTACTAAGAGAATGTGCCGTATTGTTATGGATAGTCCACAAGAGGAAATGAGTGTATTTGACATATTAGATAATCACAAACACTTTGATTATTATGTTTACGATAAAATAAAGCAGTTTAAAAGAGATATTAATTATTTGAATAAATTAAGACCAAAGGATGCTATAGGTTTTATTAAAATGGATTTAGAATATTCTAATTACTTAGAAAGAATGCAGGATGAAGGTCGAAATAATTTGTCTAACTCTATGCACATATTAGAAATTCTAGAAGAAATAGGTTCATATTGCAATAACATAAAAGAATTTATAGAAAAAATCAACAAACTTCAAGATGTTATAAAAGATGCCTCTGAAAATACAAATACAAATGTAACTCTTACAACTATTCACAGTTCAAAAGGATTGGAGTATGATTACGTCTATATGATTGATAACATAAATGGGGAATTTCCTTCTGAAAAAAGAAACATGTCTAGTGAAGACTATGAAAAGCTATTAGAAGAAGAAAGACGTATTTTTTATGTAGGGATGACTAGGGCAAAAAAGGCTTTGAATATTGTAGTTCCAGGTTCTAACTCTTTGTTTGTAAATGAGTTGATGCAAGCAAATAAGAAAAAAAGCATGAATTTCAAATAATTCAATTATAAAAAAAATTTATGGTAATCAATTATATTTAAAAAAAAGTTTATATGTTTAATTTCTTGCAAATAATTCGAAGAAAATATATAATGTAATATATTGTAAGTTTGTAATGTAATTAGGTATTGGGGGATTGTACTATGAAACTTTACATTAATACTCTTGGGGAATTTGATATAAAAGCAAATGATAAATCGGTGTTAAAAGAATCTAGCCGAACATATAAAATATATAAGCTTTTTGAATATTTCCTAACATTTAGAAATAAAAAGCTGTTACCTGATACCATTATAGACAATTTGTTATGGGACAGTGAATCAGATGATCCTAAAAATATACTGCGAACTCAAATTTTTAGGCTTAGGAAAATAATGAAAGAAAATTTGCCTCATGAATATGACCATGAGAAATACATTGAAATAAATTTCAGCAATGGATATTATTGCCTTGAAATCGGGGAAAATACTGTAATAGATGTAGAACAATTCGAAATGTTGATTAAACAAGGAGATGCTGCTAGCGACTTAGATGTTGAAAGCGCCATTGAATTGTACGAAAAAGCTATAGATATTTATAAAGGGTTGTATTTGGCTGACAATGCGTACGAAGTGTGGCTTGTGCCCACTAGAAATTATTATGAGCGTGTGTATTTAAAAACATTTTACAAGCTTTTGAATTTATTGAATGTAAAAAATGAATATGAAAGAATTATTGCATTATGTGAGAAAACGTTATTGATAGAGCCTTTTGAGGAAGATGTACATATTAACTTAATGGAAGCACTGATGAAAACTGGCAATTATAAAGGGGCTATGAATCATTATGAATATGCAGCAAATTTATTAGAAAAAGAAATGGATGCTAAGCCTTCAACTAAATTTACAGATGTTCTTAAAAAAGCGAAGAATAATGAGTTTCACAAAGTTAATATTGACATTCCTTCAATTAAGATGAAACTTGAGGATGGACCAGCAACAGGAGCGTTGTGCTGTGATTTCGAATATTTTAAATTCCTTTTCAATATTCAAAAAAGAAAATCAACAAGGATTAATGAAAATGATTACCTTTGCATTATAAATTATAGTTGTAGAGAAAACAATTATTATTGTGAAAAAGGGTCAGAAAAATATTCAAAGGATTGGAGCAAGCTTTTAGAGAATTCCTTAAGAAAAGGCGATGTTTTCACTTTTTGGAATGAATATCAAATTTTAATTATACTGTATGATATAAAAAGTGATGGAATAAAAATAGTACAAGATAGAATTACAAATAATCTTAAGGATTATACGAAAATAAATAGAAATGATATAAATATGATTTTCCAACCATTAGTTGAAAATAAAATGCTATAGCCGTAAATGGCTATAGCATTTGTAATTAAAATGTAATTGACCTAATATATAATTGTATTAAAGAAACAAATACTTATTTAAATCGGGGTGATGTGATGGAATACCCTTCAAAGAATGATTTTTACTTCAAATTTAAAGCAATATACAATCTTGAAGGTAATTTTATAGATTATGAATTGCTTTATGTTAGTGATACATTTTTTATAGCTACTAAAATGGATCCTAAATTGATTTTAGGGAAGAAATTCGCTGAAATAGTGGTGGAAAATGAAGATATACTTGGATTTAAAGAATTGTATTTAAATATGATTCCCAAAGCAAGGTTCAAGACTGAACTTTTCATTGAAGAGTTGGAACGATGGTACCTTATTAATATATTTACAGATAAAAACGATCAAGAAGATTTATTGATTATAAATTATGTTGACGTGACAAACATTAGACAAAATACACAAAGTAATTTAGAAAGTTTAAATGATGCATCAGATAATATTTTCTATTTAAAGGATATTGATAAGCGTTACTATAAAGATAGGCTTACAGGGCTGTACAACAAAAATTTCTTAGAGGAAGAGATTTTAAGATTAGACACAAAAAGGCAATTGCCAATGAGCCTTATTATGGGAGATATTAATGGACTTAAACTAATAAACAATGCTTTCGGTCACATTATGGGCGATAGTGCATTAAAAAAAGCCGCTGAAATAATGACTGATTGTTTTAGGGATGAAGATATTATAAGTAGAATCGGAGGGGATGAATTCATAATTCTTTTGCCTAAAACCTCTGAAGAAACAGCATT
>JBGUET010000103.1:0-7471 GCA_041821225.1 Sedimentibacter sp. | reverse complement strand
CAAATATAAAGTAGTAGATTCTTTAATTACTAACTTTCATCTTCCAGAATCTACACTTATAATGCTTGTAAGTGCATTGGCAGGCAAAGAAAATATTATGAATGCGTACGAAGTTGCAGTTAAAGAAAGATATAGGTTTTTCAGTTTTGGGGATGCCATGTTCATAGGATAAAATTAAATAAATCAATTATCATTCAAAGTTATCCTTTGAATGAAATTTTAATTAGAATAGCAGGTGAGTTATGTTTGAATTTGAATTAATTAAAGAATCTAAAGAATGCAAAGCAAGGCTTGGTATAATACACACTAATCATGGTGATATTGAAACTCCTATATTTATGCCAGTTGGTACAAAAGCAACGGTAAAAGCTATGACTCCTGAAGAATTAAAGGATTTAGAAGCTCAAATAATTTTAGGAAATACTTATCATTTATATTTACGACCAGGACATGAACTTATTAAAGAGGCAGGTGGGCTTCATAAATTTATGAACTGGGATAGGCCTATACTGACTGATAGCGGTGGATTCCAAGTTTTTAGCCTTGGGAAGCTTAGAAAAATAAAAGAAGAGGGTGTTGAATTTAGATCACATATAGATGGGTCGAAACATTTTATAAGTCCAGAAAAATCTATGGAAATTCAAAATTGTCTTGGGTCAGATATAATGATGGCATTTGATGAGTGTATTCCATACCCAGCGACCCATGAGTATGTTGCACAATCCATAGAGCGAACCACTAGATGGGCAGAAAGGTGCAAGGAATACCATAAAAACACTGAAAATCAAGCATTGTTTGGAATTGTTCAAGGTGGCATGTATGAAGATTTAAGAAGAGAAAGCGCAAAACAAATAACTGAACTTGATTTTCCTGGTTATGCAATTGGTGGCCTTAGCGTTGGGGAACCAAGAGATTTAATGTGTCAGGTCATGGATTATACAGTTGATTTCCTTCCTAAAGACAAGCCGAGATACCTTATGGGCGTAGGCAGTCCAGACTATCTTTTTGAAGCCGTTGAGCGAGGAATTGACATGGCAGACTGTGTGTTGCCTACGAGGATAGCCAGACATGGAGCATTTTTAACAAGCAAAGGTCAGCTTACAATAAAAAATGCAAAATACAAACATGACTTTAATCCAATTGATGAAAATTGTAATTGCTACACTTGTAGAAATTATTCAAGAGCATATATAAGGCATCTATTTAATGAAAATGAAATACTTGGAGCAAGACTTGCTTCAATACATAATTTATTTTTCTTGATTAATTTGATGAAAAGTATTAGAATAAGCATAAGAGATGATAATTTCATGAATTTCAAAAAAGAATTTTATGATAATTATGGATATTAATTAAACTCTAGGAGGAATTATGTCACAACAATTTAGCGGAATATTTATGATGGTTATACTATTTGCAGTAATGTATTTTATGATGATCAGACCACAGAAAAAGAAAGATAAAGAAATCAAATTAATGAGAGACAACTTGTCAAATGGAGATGAGGTAATAACAATCGGTGGTATCCATGGAAAAGTTGTTAAAGTAAATGATGAAGTTATAACAATTGAAATGGCACATGGAAAACAAAGAATAGAATTATCTAAATGGGCAATCGGTAGTGTAGGAAAAAAAGCAAAGGAAGCTAAGGCGGAAATTGTTGAAGAAATTGTTGAAATACCAACAGAAAACGAAGAAGAAAAATAATAGCAATAAAAAAAGGAGGTTAACTCCTTTTTTTATTGGGTTTATTTAATAAGTGTTTGAACAATACTATTATTTCATGTGATAATAATGGTATCATTGACAATAAGATTAAGTTTATCCATTCTTTCATAGACAATTTAACTGTTTCAAATGCTTGTGTTAAAAAAGGAATTTCTGTAACCATTATTTGAAGCAACAATCCAACAGTAAACGCCCCTATCATTGCTTTGTTCTCTAAATGATTCATTTTAAACAGCGATTTGTTGTAATTGCGCATGCCTATTGCATGGAAGAGCTGTGAAATTCCTAATGTTGTAAATGCATATGTTTGTGCATGCATTAATATGTCTGGATTTTCAAGCATAAGCTTTATTCCTTCAAGCGTAATACTTTGACTAGTAGACAATAAATGTAAAACAGGGGACCAAATGAATGCTCCCAAAGTTAAAGCTGCAATCATAAAACCATTATATACTGTAAAAATTAGTCCTCCGTGAGCGAATAAACTTTCATTAGGATTTCTAGGCTTTGCATTCATTATGTCTTCATCTTTAGGGTCAACTCCTAATGCTAGACCTGGAAGTGAGTCTGTAATTAAGTTTATCCAAAGAATGTGTATAGACTGAAGAGGTGAAGCTAGACCTGCTACAATGGCTGCAAACATGGATATTACCTCACCAAAGTTTGATGATAAAAGAAATAAAACAGTCTTCTTTATATTTTCATAGATTCCTCTTCCTTCTGCAACAGCTTTTTCAATAGTTGCAAAATTGTCATCTGTAAGTATCATGTCAGCTGCACCCTTTGCAACGTCAGTTCCCGTTATTCCCATGGCAACACCAATATCTGCAACTTTTAAAGATGGAGCGTCGTTAACGCCATCTCCAGTCATTGAAACAATGTTATTGTTATATTTAAAAGCCTTTACAATCATAACTTTGTGTTCAGGGGAAACACGAGCGAATACTCTTAAATCTTTAACACGATGATTTAATTGGTCCTGGGTTAATTCGTTTAATTCATTTCCAGTGATGCATTGTGTTTCACTTTCTGCAATGCCTAAATCCTCAGCGATTGCCAAGGCTGTATCCTTGTGGTCTCCGGTTATCATAACTGTGGTGATTCCTGCATTTTTAAATGCTATAACAGAATTTCTTGCTTCTGGACGTGGAGGATCAATCATACCTACTAAACCAACAAATGTTAAATTTTCTTCGCTGGCTGTATCATCATTTTCTTTTATACCAAGAGCTAGAACCCGGAGAGCACCTTTTGCCAGTTCCCTAACAGCCGCACTTATATTGGATATGTGGTTTTCTGAAATATTGGATTTTTCTCCATTTATTAATATTTTATTGCATCTACCAAGAAGGATGTCCGTAGCACCTTTTGTATAGCTAACCACTTCGCTTTTATCTTTATGTACAGTGGTCATTAGTTTGCGGGCTGAATCAAATGATTGTTCATTAATGCGAGGATAAGATGTTTCAAGTCCCTCCCGAGTAACATTAACTAAATTGCCCATATCTAAAAGAGCTAATTCTGTTGGATCACCAATTCTAGAATTATTAGCAGTAGATGCATCATTACATAGAATAAAACCATTTATGAAAATTTTATTTTTTTCATAAGATAACTCTTTTACATCTTTCATTGAACCGTCTAAATATACACGTGTAACAGTCATTTTATTTTGGGTAAGAGTTCCTGTTTTATCTGAACATACAATGCTTACAGAACCTAGGGTTTCAACAGCAGGAAGTTTTCTTACTATTGTGTTTATTTTAACCATTCGGGTAACACCTAGAGCTAATACAATAGTTACTACTGCAGTAAGGCCTTCAGGAATAGCTGCAACTGCCAATGCTATGGCAGTAATAAGCATTTCAACAAGGTCTCTTCCCTGAAATACTGCAATACCAAACATTGCAACAACAATAATTATAGCCACAATACCTAAAACTTTTCCTAAATCGTTTAAACGCTTTTGAAGAGGTGTTAATTCTTCAGAACTTTCATTTATCAAAGTTGCAATTTTACCAATTTCAGTATTCATGCCAGTATATACTACAATGCCTTCTCCTCTTCCGTAGGCAACACTCGTTGAAGAAAAAGCCATGTTGATTTGATCGCCTATACTTTCTTCTTTAGTTGAAACATAGTCAGCATTTTTGTAAACGGGCACCGATTCTCCTGTTAAAGCAGATTCTTCGATTTTTAAGTTTACGGTCTTTGTCAATCTTAAATCAGCAGGTATTATACGACCTGCCTCAAGGATTACTACATCTCCTTCAACTAGTTCACTTGCAGGAATTTCCATAATTCTACTTTTGCGCTTCACCATAGCATTAGGGCTTGACAGGTTTTTTAATGCTTCTAGTGCTGCTTCAGCTTTTGATTCCTGCACAACTCCTATAATTGCATTTAATAATACAACTATCAATATTATTATGGCATCGGTAACTTCATCTAATAATATTGATATGGCAGCAGCAGCGAACAATATGTAAATCATAGTGTCTTTTAGTTGTGATAAAAACATTTGTAACTTTGTTTTAGATTTCTTTTCTATTAAAGCGTTTGGTCCGTTTTCCAAAAGTCGCTTTTTTGCTTCTTCATGACTTAGACCATTGCTACGGTCCGTTTTTAATTTAGTGCATGCATCTTCAACAGTTTTCTGGTAATACATAATTTTCTCCTTTATTAGATAATTTAATTAGTATGCCAAATATACAAAAAAAGACTTTATGTATATCTTCTACTAATTAATATAAGATATACTAAAAGTCTGGTTACCTAGGTTACTTTTGCAGATCTTTAGCCAGAATATTTCTATTCATGATGTTGACTAAAAATTTAAAACTACTCCCTCTTAGTAATAATTATTTTATCAAAATTGTAAGTTGAAGTCAATCAGTTTTATGGTTTTTAAGGTTCTTTTTTTAAAAAAATTGAATAATATGTAACAATAACTATTGTAAAATTTGGAGGGAAGTATGAGGCTTGGTAAATTACTGAGATATTCTATTTATTTGTTGGTTACCACAGTGGTATTGTTTTTCATTGTTACAATATATTTGTATTATTTTTCAAATAAATCATCTTTTGAAATAGCCTACAGCTTTGTAGTGCCTATTTGTATGTTTGCAGTTTCCTTTCTATATTCAAGGAAAGTTCATGAAAAAGGGTTGTTAAGAGGCGCTGAAATTTGGATAATTTACTTGGCATTAGTGATGATAATGAAATTATTGTTAAATTGTTTTGAACAAATAAATATGGTACAAAACCTTATTTATCTTCCTATTTCAATTCTTGGAGGAATTTTAGGAGTGAATTCTAAACTGAGGGTTTCCAAAGGTTAGATTATTTTTTAAAAAACGTGGAAAACAAAAAAAATGCTTTTAAATAATCTCTAATAGTGATATAATTTATTAATATTACAAGGAGGTTCAATATGAAACATATAAAAACATTAAATAAAACGAAATTAACAGATAATATTAGCGTTAAAGGATGCGGAGAATGCCAAACTTCATGTCAGTCTGCATGTAAAACATCTTGTACTGTAGGAAATCAAAAGTGCGAGAATAAATAATAGTAGTGGCTTAGCCACTACTTTTTATTTCAAATACAATATAAGTGAATGCATCAAATGAATATTTAAGCAGTCTACTTATGAATATAGCAAGGTTCTGACAAATGCAAATTTGGTAGAACCTTATATTACGTAAAAAACGGAGGGAAAAATGATACACGTATTTAAAATGGAAGACCTTAACTTTGCTATAGATACAAATAGCGGTTTGGTGCATGTAGTTGATGAAATTATATATGATTTATTGAATGAGGAAAAATTCAGAAATATAGATACATTAAAAGAAATAACAAACAAATATGGGAAAGAAATTACTGATGAAGCTGTTTCGGAAATTAATTATCTTATTGAAAACAAAATGCTTTATACGGAAGATCCTCTTGTAACGAGCAAAATCAAGCCAGCAATTAAGGCAATGTGCTTGAATATGACTCATGACTGCAATTTGAGATGTGAATATTGCTTTGCATCTCAGGGAAGCTACAATGGAGCAAGAGAATACTTAAGCTTTGAAACAGGAAAGAAGGCCTTCGACTTTTTAGTAAAAAATTCTGGTTCTAGAATTAATTTAGAAGTTGACTTTTTCGGTGGAGAGCCGTTGATGAATTTTGAAACTATTAAAAATCTAGTTGATTATGCAAGAAGTCTAGAAAAGGAAAATAATAAACATTTTAGATTTACTACTACAACAAACGGAGTTCTTCTTGATGATGAAAAGGCAGAATATCTAAATGAAAATATGGATAATGTTGTATTGAGCATAGATGGAAGAAAAGAAACTCATGATAGAATGAGAAAGACTGTAAATCAAAAGGGAAGTTATGATGTAATTGTAAAAAATCTTAAAAACTTTGTATTAAAAAGAGGGGATAAAGATTATTTTGCAAGAGGAACTTTTACAGCTTACAATTTAGATTTTTCAGAAGATGTAAAGCATATGAGAGATTTGGGCTTTGATAAAATATCAGTAGAACCTGTTGTTGCAGATCCAGAAGAAAAATATGCATTAAAAGAAGAACATTTGGATATTTTAAAGGAAGAATATGAGAAATTGGCTAGACTGTACTTAGAATCATATCCCGATAAAAAAAGCAAATTTCAGTTTTTCCATTTTAACATTGAGTTAGATGGTGGACCGTGCATATACAAAAGGTCAATAGGCTGCGGTGCTGGAACGGAATATGTTGCTGTAACTCCAAGTGGAGATCTTTATCCATGTCATCAATTTGTGGGACAAGAAGATTTCATAATAGGCAATGTGGATGACGGCATAACAAATGAAAAAGTAGTGGATATGTTTAGAAATATATCAGTTAATGAAAAACCTGCATGCAGGGATTGCTGGGCAAAATATTATTGTAGCGGCGGTTGTCACGCTAATGCATATAATTTTAACAAAGATTTTAAAGTGCCATACGATGTAGGTTGTGAGCTAGAAAAGAAAAGAATTGAATGCTCAATTTATATAAAAGCTAAACTTAGTTAAAAATACTGGTTTAAAACTAAAAAATAGTGGTAAATATATAGTTATATATAGTATAATATATATGTTTACTTCAATAACTTTCAGTTATTGTAAATAGATATTAATAAATGTAATGAAAAAAATAATAGTTGAATTATAACAAGAGAGGAGTGTTACTATGCAAATTGGTTTTATTGCTACATTAGTAATTGCAATATTCGTTGCAATTTTTGCCATTCAAAATGGTGGACCTGTGGATGTAGATTTGTTTTTGGCACAATATCAAATGCCTTTAGCCTTATTAATTATGAGCTGTATTATTATCGGGGCTGTAATTGTTCTTATTTTAGGAGCATCAAGACAATTTAAGAAAAGGTCAGAAACAAAAGAAGTTAAGAATAAAATGAAGACATATGAAAGTGAAAAAATTCAGTCTGAAAACAGTATTAAAGCGCTAGAAACTGAAGTGCAAACTCTAAAAGACAATAATGCTGCACTTATTGCCAAGGTTACTGAACTTGAAGAAAAAAATAAGTTTAACCAAGACACTGTAGCTACATTAACAAAAGAGTTAGATTCATTAAAAATAGAAACTAAAATAGATGAAGGTGTTGGTATAAATTAATACAATGAAAAAAGTGAAGCTTAAGGTGAATGAATATGAAAGTGTTGAAATTAATGAAATAGCTAAAAAATTCAATCTT
>JBGUET010000102.1:0-7504 GCA_041821225.1 Sedimentibacter sp. | reverse complement strand
AATGCTTCAGAGGATAAAACTGTATTAGAAAACAAAGAAGCAAATAAGCTGTTTAGAAGTGGTAATGCTTTTGTTAAAACAAAACCAATAAAAACAATATTGGAAGATATGGAAATGAAACTTATTGAAGAAGCGATGCTGATTTCAAAAGGAAATGTAAAGAGAGCAGCAGAATACTTAGAAATTCCAAGACAAACACTTCAGCAAAAGTTAAAAAAATATAAAAGGCCGTAAAATGGGCAAACGTTGCTTAATGAGTGCCGTAATTACGGCTATTCTCTTGGGAAATACGTAAATTTAAATGAAGTTTCAATTAACAGCCGCAAAACAATGCCGTAATTACGGCACAGTTTTGGCGGCTGTTAATATTTAATATGATTAATATATAATTATAAGCAAAGTCAGCAATTGAAAAAAAAAAAGCAATTTGAAATAAAATGGTAAAAACAATGCATTTAAGCCATTTTTTCATATAAATATATTTAAAGTATCGTATACATCCAATTCAAATATTCTTTTAAAAAAGCTTAAGACTTGGTATAGAAATTGCATTATATTGTATTTGTGATAAATAAAAACAACAATCTAAGAAGGGGGAAATATTAAAGCAAGAAAATATATTAAAATTTAAAAAACAGAGAGGAGATTACATGAAAACAAGAATTATAGCTATTTTAATGGCAGTAATGATGGTTGCTGGAACTTTTTCAGGTTGCGCAGCTAAAACAACTGCACCAAGTGATACTAGCACTCAAGAGCCTACAGGCAACGGTACGGAAGAACCTGCTGCTGATAAAGCTATTAGACTTAGACTTACTGCTTCGTTGGCTTCACTTGACTGGGAACAAACTACTAATACTCGTGACATGAAGGTTTGGCATCAAATGTTTGAAGGCCTTTATGGAATGGATGAAGCTAATAACGGTTACTATAAAGAATTAGCAAAAGAAGTAAATCTTAGCGAAGACAAAAAGGTATACACTATTACTCTTCAAGATGGAGTTAAATTCCAAAATGGTGATGCACTAAAGGCTTCTGATGTTGTATTTAGTTATGATCGTGCTATGAAAAATTCTAGATTCAACTATTTGACATCTATGATTACTAATGTTGAGGCAGTCGATGACAGTACTGTAAAGATAACATTGGATAATCCATATTCTCCTATTGACCATACTTTTTACTGCATTAAGATAATGAGCGAGAGAGAAGTTACTGAACAAGGCGATAAGTTTGGTACTATTCCTCACAAAGCTGGAACTGGCGCTTACTACGCAAGTGAATATAATGTTGCAACTGGAGTAAAACTTCAAGCTTTTGAGGATTATTGGAGAGGAGCTCCTGCAATTAAAGCTATAGATTATATTGTTATTTCTGATGAATCTGCAGCAGTTATTGCTTATGAAAATAATGAATTAGATTATTTTGAAGATGCTCCTTTGTCAGATTGGAAATCCTTGTCTGAGGTTGCTGGTGAAAATAACACATTAATTAAAGGCAACAATATTATGTTTATGGCAATCAACTATTTGTCTCCAACAAATAACAGTGTTCTTGCTAATGACAAAGTACGCCAGGCAATATTTTACGCTGTGAATAAACATGATATAAATCTTGCAGTTAGTGACGGCTACGGCACTGAGGCAACTCAGTATATGCCTTCGGAATATGTTGCAACTTCTCCTGTTGATGGGTTTAAGACATATGACTTTAATATTGAACAAGCAAAAAAACTGCTTACTGAAGCAGGCTATCCAAATGGAGTGGATGTTGGAACTATTTTGACTTATGGTTCCGGTACATCTAATAATGCAAAAATGGCGCAAGTATTGCAGGCTAACCTTGCAGAAGCTGGAATCACAGCAGCTGTATCTGTAATGGAAGCAGCAGTTGTAACACCTAAACTTTATACACAGGATTATGATCTTTGTGTATTTGCTGATTCAGGAAACTATGACTATAATAATATCCGTCAACAAGTTCACAGTGAATCAACAGGAATGTATGTTGTGAAGTACAAGGACGGTCCTTTTGATTGGCAGCGTATTGAAGAACTTGTAGATATGGGTGTTTCTACAGTTGATGTTGAACAGCGCCGTACTTATTATACAGAATTATGGAGTATAGTTATGGATTCAGCAACTATTCTTCCTTGTCTGCATAGACCAGTGGCAATTGTATGGGCTGCTGATTTAGATATTGGTAAGCCTGTTCCTACTTTTTACAAAATTCGTACATTTAGCTGGAAATAATATTATCAATAATTTTTAAATGCTGATTAAACAATAAAAATTGTGTCAGCATATAAAGAACTCAGGGCATTTCTGCGGTTCATAATGCAGGGATGCCCCTAAATTTATCAATACAGTAAGGAGACAAGAAAATGTATAGATATATAATCAAAAGATTATTGTTCCTTATACCTACTATTTTAGGAGTTGTGTTTATCATTCTTTTGGTAATGAATATCACTCCAGGGGATCCGGCTCGTGCATTGCTAGGTGCTTCTGCACCACAAGCGGACATAGACGCGCTGAACCATGAATTAGGATATGATTTGCCATTTTTACAGAAATATGTTAATTACATTAAAGATATGATAGTGAAGAGGGATTTTGGAATATCTTATTTCACAAAACAGTCAGTTTTTGATGAAATTTGGCCACGTTATTTAGTTACCATAAAGCTTGCATTCATGGGTGTTGTTCTTTCATCTGCTATTGGAATACCTTTAGGTATCAGTGCAGCTGTAAAACAGTATTCCATGTGGGATACGATTCCATCAATACTTGCTTTCTTAATTGCTGCAATCCCTTCATTCGTGCTGGGCATGCTACTGTTGTTTGTGTTCTCATTAAAATTGAATTGGCTGCCATCCTATGGGATTGCTTCATATAAAAACTATATAATGCCTGCTCTCGCTATTTCTATTCCGCCGGCCGCTATGAATATGAGGTTTACTAAATCTTCTATGCTAGAGTCAATCAGGCAGGATTTTGTTCGTACTGCTCGTGCAAAAGGTGCTCCTGAAAATGTGGTTATTTGGAAACATGCACTTAAAAACGCATTGTTGCCAGTTATCACCAATATTGGATTGAGCCTAGGTACTCTTATTGCCGGAGCAGTTGTTGCTGAAAAACTGTTTTCAATTCCTGGTATAGGTAGTTTGATTGTAGACCGCATTTCTTATAAAGATGAACCTGTTATTATTGCAGGAACAATATTGATTGCAGTGGTCTTTACTTTGGTTATGCTAATAGTTGACTTGATATATGCGTATATTGATCCGAGAATAAGGGCTAAATATGCAAGAACAAAGGAGTGAGACTATGGAAAAAATGACAATGAATGGCGTACAGATTGATGCAGAAATGTTTAAAAAGCAAAGCCAGACAAAAGAAATATGGCGAAGATACAAGAAGAGCAAGGGCGCTGTTATTGGGTTGATTATGCTCACTATTATTTTGCTTACTCTTATTTTTGCCGATTTAATTGCCCCTTATAAACTAGGAACTAAGCAAGATCTTGCAAATAAGCTTTCACCCCCATCAGTTGAGCATATAATGGGAACAGATTCATACGGCAGAGATGTTTTCTCAAGAGTTGTACATGGAGGTAGAACATCACTAAGTATTGCAATTTTAGCTACAATATCATCTTGCATACTAGGAAGCACTCTAGGTGCTATTGCAGGTTATTTTGGCGGAAAAGTTGATAGCATCATCATGAGAACTTTGGATATTTTCATGTCGGTTCCGGATATTCTTTTTACAATGGCAGTGGTGTTTGCACTTGGTGCTAACTTTTTTAACTTGCTTATTGCATTGACTTTGGCCTATTTTACAAATTACGTCAGACTTGTTCGTTCGCAGGTTCTTAATCTTGCAGAGCAGGATTATGTTGAGGCTGCTAGGGCTGGTGGCTCAAACAGCGCTCGTATTATCATATCCCATATACTACCTAATGCAATGGGCGTTATAATTGTCAACACGACACTTAACGTTTCGAAGATTATTTTGTACGAGTCAACCTTAAGCTTTTTAGGTTTAGGAATGCCGCCACCGGCACCAGAATGGGGCTTAATGCTTTCTGAAGCACGTGAATTTATGCGTACTGCTCCACATTTGCTATTCTTTCCTGCAATGGCAATAGTATTATCGGCATGTTCAATTAACCTTATAGGTGATGGTTTGCGTGATGCGCTAGACCCACATTTAAAATCCTAAATTACATTATTTAAAAAGAGGATCATGGAAAGGATTGTAATATTATGAGTGAAATGATTTTAGATATTAAGGACTTAACAGTAATCTATAAAACTGACCTGGAAACAGTTCGAGCAGTTAATGGAATTGATCTTAAAATAGGCAAAGGTAAAACACTGGGGCTTGTGGGTGAAACCGGAGCTGGTAAAACTACAACAGCATTATCTATTCTGCGATTGCTCCCAAGCAATACAGGCAGAATTTTAAAAGGTTCTATTGAATTTAATGGTAAAGATATACTTAACTTGGATGAGCACAAAATGCGTGATATTCGTGGTGACAAAATTGCAATGGTTTTTCAGGACCCTATGACAAGTTTAAATCCTGTTATGACTGTTGGCGAGCAGATTGGAGAAGCAATCATTTTGCACAGCAATAAACTTAGCAATAATGATATAGAGAAGCGTGTTGAAGAATCACTTAATATGGTAGGAATACTTCCTTCAAGGAAAACTGATTATCCCCATCAATTTTCAGGTGGCATGAAGCAGCGTGTAGTTATTGCAATGGCACTAGCTTGCGAACCTGAACTTCTGATTGCAGATGAACCTACCACAGCACTGGATGTTACAATACAGGCACAGGTGCTTATGATGATTAAAGAACTTAGGGATCGTCTTGGCACTTCAATGCTTATGATTACTCATGACTTAGGAATCGTTGCTCAAATATGCGATGATGTTGCAGTCATGTATGCAGGTGAGATTGTTGAATCAGGCCCTGTAGAGGCTATATTCCTAAACAAAAATCATCATCCATACACTGAAGGCTTATTTGGTTCTATTCCAAGCCTTGACTCTCGTTTAAAACGATTGACGCCTATAATGGGTATTATGCCTGACCCTTCTAACTTGCCTGAGGGATGTGTATTTGCTCCAAGGTGCAAATATTGCATGGATATATGTACAAAGGTGCATCCCAAAAACATATTAGAGGGCACCCATTCTTTGCGTTGCCATCTATATGACAAAGAATTAAGTGAAGAGCAGAAGAAAGGGGGAAAGTCCAATGAATGATACTAGAACTCCGTTGATTGAAACTGTAGAGCTTAGGAAGCTTTTTAAACTGAATGGTGGAGCCAAGCTGCATGCTGTTGACGGTATAAATCTTAAAATTTATGTTGGAGAAACAGTGGGAGTAGTAGGAGAATCAGGATGCGGAAAAAGCACGTTTGGCAGATCTATACTAAGACTAATTGAACCTACTTCGGGAAAAATCCTGTATAACGGACAAAATATAATGGAATACAGCTCAGGGAAAATGCGTAATTTAAGAAAAGATTTGCAGATAATTTTTCAGGACCCTTATTCAAGCATTGATCCTCGTAAGTCTTTAATAGAAGTTATTGCTGAGTATATGTTCATCCACAAGATGTATAAAAGTAGAGTTGAAATATACAATCAAGCTGCAAAATTGATGGATCTTGTTGGTTTAGCCCGTCGTTATGCCAATTCATATCCTCACGAACTTGATGGCGGACGACGTCAACGTATTGGAATTGCTCGTGCTCTTTCACTGAATCCTAAATTCATTGTTTGTGATGAGCCTGTTTCAGCTCTAGATGTGTCAATACAAGCACAGATACTGAATCTGCTCATGGACCTTGAAGATGAGTTGGGACTGACTTATATGTTCGTAACACATGATTTGAGTGTCGTAAAGCATATTTCAGACAAAATAATGGTTATGTACCTTGGTCAGGCTGTGGAAATGGCACCTTCTGATGAATTATTCGCCAATCCCCTGCATCCATATACAAAGGCACTGCTGGCAGCAATACCTGTGGCAGATATTTCTAAGAGGAATAAAGATTTGAAGGTTATTAAAGGAGAGGTTAGCAGTCCTATTAATGTCAAACCAGGCTGTAGATTTGCAAAACGTTGCGAACTTTGCATGGAAAGTTGCACGAAAGAAGATCCTCCGTTTATAGAGGTTTCACCTAAACACTTTGTGGCATGCTACTTGGTGAAATAATACAAAATCAATGATTTGTCATTTATAACAAATATATAAGGACTATTATATTAAAAAATTTATGGAGGTATAACTGTGATTATTGGTGTTCCTAAAGAAAATAAACATAACGAATTTAGAGTAGCAGCAATTCCATCATCCGTTTCATCACTAATAAAAAAAGGACATACTGTTTATGTTGAGCATGGGGCAGGTGTTGGAAGCGGATTTTCAGATAAAGAGTACAGTGATGTTGGCGCATGCATGGTTGAAAAGAAAGAAGTATATGCAAAAGCCGAGCTTTTGTACAAAGTTAAAGAAATTGAACCAATGGAATATTGTATGCTTCGCAAAGGCCAAATTTTATTCACATATTTACATTCAAATGCACACCTAGAAATGACAAAGGAACTGCTTGACAAAGGTGTTATCGGCATTGCATACGAGGATGTTGATGATGACAATCATGAATATCCACTGCTTAGTCCTATGAGCATATTGGCTGGAAAAGGCGGATTCCTTGCAGCACTGTATTTTTCTCAGTCAGTGCACGGGGGTAGTGGGATTCTTCTTGACAGAAATACAGGTGTATCAACTCCTAAAATTTCAATAATCGGTTGCGGCTGGTCTGGTGTTAGTGCAGCTGAACTGGCAGCTTCATTTGGAAACAAAGTGACCATGCTTGATGTAAACTATAAAGCAATGGAGAAAGCTAAAATGAAACTTCCTGTTAATGTGGAATTTTTACTTTCTAATCGTGAGAATTTGGAAATCTGTTTAAAAGAATCTGATGTTATTATAAACTGTATACTATGGGATAAAACTCGTAAAGATCACCTTGTATTTAAAGAAGACCTTAATATGATGAAAAAGGGAGCTATTATAGTGGATGTAGCATGTGATGATGAAGGTGCCATTGAAACCTGTCATTCAACAACACATGATGATCCCATATATTATGAAGAAGGAATTATGCATTACTGCGTTGATAATATTCCTTCAAGTTTTTCTCATACAGCCTCTGTTATGCTTTCCACTGCAACGCTTTCTTACACTCTTTCTATTGCAAACAATGGAGTTGAGACTGCTTTAATGAAGGATGCTCATTTGAGAAGAGGATTAACATATTATTATGGTGATTTAACGTTAAAAGAAACAGCTGATAAGCATAATCTTGTATATACCGATCCGTTAGAAGCTATTAAGAAGCATCAAGGCTGATTTGTTTGAAAAAATTTTACATGGTTAAGTATATTGCAAAGACATATAGACCTGGTATGTTTTAA
>JBGUET010000101.1:0-7513 GCA_041821225.1 Sedimentibacter sp. | reverse complement strand
TATACCTGTGGGATGGTAGTATGTTCCTCAGGTATTTTTGTATTATTTTTTAGAATAATATAAATTTAAGGTAATAGGTTTAGATAAATAAGAAAAGGGGAATCCTATGACTGATTTTATTATAAAAAAATTTATTAGTAACTATGAAAATGTTAAAGATTCGCTAGTTCGCCAATCATATGGAACTTTAAGCAGCATAGTTGGAATAATATTAAATCTGTTGTTAAGTATAAGCAAACTAATAATTGGCGGGTTGTTTAACAGTATTTCTATAATGGCAGATGGTATAAATAATTTATCTGATGCAGGTTCATCAGTAATTTCTCTTGTAGGATTTAAAATATCAGGGAAACCTGCAGATGAGGGCCATCCATTTGGACACGCTAGAATCGAATATTTGACAGGTCTTATTTTGGGAATTGTTATTTTATTCGTTGGTATAGAACTAATAAAGTCATCTTTTAATAAAATTATTAATCCTCAGCCAATGAAGTATTCAATTTCAATGATTATTGTTTTGACAATTTCTATTGGAGCAAAATTCTGGCTCAGCGGTTTTTATAGAAAAATTGCAGATAAAATTTCATCTGCAACAATAAAGGCATCATCAACAGACTCAAGAAATGATGTTATTTCTACATTTGTCGTACTTGTATCAGTAATTATATCTGAAATTTCTAGCTATGAAATTGATGGTTATATGGGTATTGTAGTAGCACTTTTTATTCTGTATTCTGGTGTAGATATATTAAAAGATATACTGAACCCTATTTTGGGAGAAATGCCTGACGATGATTTTATACAGTCAATTGAGGAGAAAATATTAGGATATGAAGGCATACTTAATATTCACGACCTTGTTGTTCACAATTATGGACCTAACAAATATTTTGCAACAGTCCATGCTGAAGTAGATGCAAAGGAAGATATTTTAAAATCTCATGATTTAATTGATAATATTGAGAGAGATTTTGCAAAGGATTTAGATATTAATTTAGTTATGCATTTAGACCCCATAATTACAGATGACAGTGAAATAAACATGCTTAAGCTTAAAACTGAAAAAATAATCAAATCCATTGATGGGATGTTTTCCATACACGATTTCAGGGTGGTCAAAGGGGATACTCACACTAATTTAATATTTGATGTTGTAATTCCTGTTGATTATTCAATTCAACCAGATGAATTAGTTGATATAATTGAAAAGGCAATTAAAAAAGAAAATAAAACATATTATGCTGTTGTAACAATAGATAAAAATTATGTATCAACATATATGAATGATCCAAATATGAAATAAGCAAGGTTGTAAAATGAAAGGAAGTGCATTAAATGTCTGTAATTGAAGAAAAATTATCTCAACTAGGTATTATTATTCCAACATATAACAAGCCTGTGGCAAATTATGTGAGTGTTCAAAGGACAGGAAGACTGTTATATCTTTCCGGCAATGGACCTGTTGTAGAAGGAAAGGTTATATTCAAGGGCAAGATAGGCAAGGAGCTTACTGTAGAGGATGGCTATGAAGCTTCAAGAATTACAGCTATTAATCTTATAAGCACACTGAAAAATTACCTTGGAGACCTTGATAGAATTGAACAGATAATTAGTATACACGGATTTGTTGCAAGTGATGAAGAATTTTTCGATCAGCCATCTGTTATTAACGGGGCATCGGATTTGATTGTAAAAGTATTTGGGGAAGCTGGAAAGCACACAAGGTCTGCTATTGGAACAAATGTGCTGCCATTTAATACTCCGGTGGAAATAGAAATGATTGTTCAAATAAAAGAATGATAGAAGGGGGTCCATATAAAATGATTGGTTCAAATCTTCAGTTAAAAAATATGACATGGCCGGAAATAGGTCAAAAGATAAAAAATGGGCAGGATAGTGTAATCATTAATCTTGCTTCCATGGAACAGCATGGGTTACATTTGCCAGAGTGTACAGATGAGGTCATTGGACTAGGACTTGCTTGTGGACTTGCTGAAAGACTTGGAGATGCACTTGTTGCTCCTTCAATTATACCTGGATTGTCGGAGCATCATCTAGCATTGCCTGGGAGTCTTTCTTTACGCCCAGAAATCTTCAAGGGTATTATTGAGGACTATGTAACTTGTTATAAAAACCATGGATTCAAGAAGTTTATTTTAGTGGCATCACACGGGGGAAATATGGATACTGCTAATAAAATGGCAGATGAGTTCAATGTTCGCTTTCAAGATGATTGTTTTATTAGTGCACTCACCTTGGAAAGTCTCATGAAAATCCTTATGACTTATGAAATGGAGAATAATATGCCAACAGGTAGCTGCGGAGGACATGCATGCGCATTTGAAACTTCAATAATGCTTTATTTTGCACCAGAACTTGTAAAAATGGACAAGGCCAAGGCAGGGTATGTGGGACTTCCATCAAAGGAATTAATAGACAACATGTTTGAAAATGGAATACTAGGTATATCAGAAATAGGTGTCATTGGAGATCCAACATTGGCAACACGAGAACTGGGTGAGAAATTTTACAATTCGGTGCTGGATGACATGGAAAAACATGTGCGTGAGCTATTAAAATAGTAATAAAGCAGGTGCTTGACACTTAGTGAACTTTTGTGTACTGTAATTGAAGTTCTTTTAAATCAAGAAATTTTGCAAACAATTTAAATATTAATTTAGTTATAAATTTGTATTCAAAAATTATTAGTGAAAGTAAATTTAAAATGCAGTTATGGAAGAAAACAAAATGTATTATGTTGTTGCAACGATAGATAAAAATTATGTATTAACACATATGAACAATCTTTTACGAAATGATTAAAAATCATTGACAATTGACAAATATGTAAATACAATCAGTAGTATTGTAAACAACAACAAGGAGGAAATAATGAGTATTTACGAAACACTTATGCTTATATGCTTTGGAGCAGCATGGCCTTTTTCTATTTACAGGTCATACAAATCAAAATCAGTAGCGGGTAAGAGCCCTTATTTTTTAATAATATTAATGGTAGGTTATGTTTTTGGAATGTTAAATAAGATATTTTATAATTTAGACTTTGTAATTTATCTATATGGTCTTAACTTAATTATGGTAACTGCTGATTTGCTATTATATTTTAGAAATTCAAGATATTTAAAAACGAAATAAAAAAAAGTAAACATAAAAACAGGATCTGAGTTTTATAACTCAAATCCTGTTTTGCTTTTATTAATTATTGTTTTCCACTGCAACCTAAAACATCTTTCATTTTGTGAGCAACCATATCTTTAATAGCAGTTCTTCCTGGTCCTAAGTATTTTCTAGGGTCAAATTCAGATGGGTTTTCAACAAGTATTTGTCTTATGCAAGCCGTCATTGCCAGTCTTAAGTCTGTGTCAATATTTATTTTACAAACTCCCATTTGAGAAGCACGCCTTAACATTTCTTCTGGTACACCAGCAGCTCCAGGTATTTCTCCACCATATTTATTGCATAGGTCTACAAATTCTTTTGGCACTGATGATGAACCATGAAGAACTATTGGAAAATTAGGTAGTAAACCGCATATGGTTTTAAGTCTTTCAAAGTCTAGACTTGGTTCACCCTTAAATTTATAAGCTCCATGGCTAGTTCCAATAGCTATAGCTAGAGAATCAACGCCTGTTCTTTGAACAAATTCTAAAGCCTGAGCAGGATCAGTATATGTAGCATCCTTGGCATTGACTTTTACGGCATCTTCAACGCCAGCTAGCTTTCCAAGTTCAGCTTCAACCACAACGCCTTTGCTGTGTGCGTAGTCTACCACTTTTTTAGTAAGGGCAATATTTTCTTCAAACGGCAATTTTGAACCATCAATCATAACAGATGTAAAGCCGTCATCTACACATTGCTTGCATATTTCAAAACTATCTCCATGGTCTAGATGGAGGCATATATCAACTCCTGAGTCTTCAATTGCTGCTTCTACTAATTTTCTTAAATAAATTGGATTTGCATACTTTCTTGCTCCTGCAGAAACTTGTAGAATCAATGGCGCTTTTTCTTGTTTTGCTGCATCCACAATGCCTTGAATGATTTCCATATTATTCACATTGAAGGCCCCTACAGCATAATTACCTTCATAAGCTTTTTTGAACATTTCTTTAGATGTGACTAGAGACATTATATTTCCTCCTAATGTATTAATAAATTGGAATGTATTGTACTAAATATATATGAATTATACTATATTTACAAATAAAAAACATCAAATATCTTGTAAAACTTATTTATATATCTAAAATAAGGTTGTTAAATTTCATAACACAAGAAAGATTAAGCAATTTAAAGCAATAGAAAGATAAAGCTGTAAAAAGCCGTATATCTTTGATTTATAGGCGAAAATTCTTTATAATGGTACTTGAAAACAAAACAACAATTGAGTATTATATAAACTATAAGTGTTAGCACTCTAAGACGTTGAGTGCTAACAATCACTGGATAAATAATTATATTTAATAAAATAGGAGGAATCAAGTATGACAGTTAAACCATTAGGCGAAAGAGTATTAATTAAAATGGCGGAAGCAGAAGAAAAAACTAAAAGCGGCATAGTGTTGCCAGGTTCTGCAAAGGAAAAACCACAAGTAGCAAAAGTTCTTGCAATAGGTGCAGGTATTACATCTGATGAAAAGAAAAAAGATGAAATTAAGGTTGGAGACAAAGTTATTTTTTCGAAATTCGCAGGAACAGAAGTTAAAGTTGATGGAGAAGAATTAATTATAATTAAATTAGCTGATATTTTAGCAGTTATCGAATAAAAATAAGAGAGGTATAGAAAATGGCAAAAATAATTAAATTTGACGAAGACGCAAGACGCGCAATGGAAAGAGGCGTTAATGCATTAGCAGATACAGTTAAGGTGACATTAGGACCTAAAGGAAGAAATGTTGTATTGCAAAAATCTTTTGGATCACCACAAATCACTAACGATGGTGTTACAATAGCAAGAGAAATTGAATTGTCAGACCCATTTGAAAATATGGGAGCTCAATTAGTAAAAGAAGTTGCAACAAAAACAAATGACGTAGCAGGTGATGGTACTACTACTGCAACATTGTTAGCTCAAGCTATAATCAGAGAAGGATTAAAGAATGTAGCAGCAGGTGCTAACCCAATGATTCTTAAAAGAGGTATTCAAGCAGCTGTTTTAGCTGCAGTTGAAGAATTGAAAAGTTCATCTAAAAAAGTTGAAACTTCAGAAGAAATTGCACAGATAGCATCCATATCAGCTGGGGATGAAGAAATAGGTAAATTAATTGCAGAAGCAATGGATAAAGTTGGCAAAGACGGTGTTATAACTGTTGAAGAATCAAAGACTATGGGAACAGAACTCTCAGTAGTTGAAGGCATGCAGTTTGACAGAGGTTACTTATCAGCCTATATGGTTACAAATACTGAAAAAATGGAAGCTGTTTTAGACAATCCATATATATTGATTACAGACAAGAAAATTTCTAGTATTCAAGAAGTGCTTCCAATACTTGAACAAATAGTTCAAACAGGAAGATCTCTCGTAATTATTGCTGAAGATGTAGATGGTGAAGCATTAGCTACACTAGTTGTAAACAAATTGAGAGGAACATTTAACTGCATCGCAGTAAAGGCTCCTGGATTTGGGGACAGAAGAAAAGAAATGTTAAGAGATATAGCTATTTTAACAGGCGGTCAAGTTGTTTCTGAAGAATTAGGTTATGAATTAAAAGAAACTACTATAGAAATGCTTGGAAATGCTGTAACTGTAAAAATAGATAAAGAAAATACAATAATTGTCCATGGTGCTGGATCATCAGATGAAATTGCTGAAAGAGCAAAACAAATAAAAGCTCAATATGAAGAATCAACTTCAGAATTTGACAAAGAAAAACTGCAGGAAAGACTTGCAAAATTAACAGGCGGAGTTGCAGTTATCAATGTTGGAGCAGCAACTGAAACTGAAATGAAAGAAAAGAAATTAAGAATAGAAGATGCCTTAAATGCAACAAGAGCTGCTGTTGAAGAAGGTTTAGTATCAGGAGGCGGAGTTGCACTTTTAGCTACAGCTGGTGTGGTTGGTAAAGTAGCAGAAGGTTTAACCGGAGATGCAAAAACTGGTGCAAAAATAATTCAAAAAGCATTGGAAGAACCTGTTAGACAAATAGCAATCAATGCTGGCCTTGAAGGAAGCGTAATTGTTGAAAAGATTAAAAACAGTGCAAAAGGCGTTGGCTTTGATGCTTTAAATGAAAAATATGTAAATATGATTGAAGCTGGTATAGTAGACCCAACTAAAGTTACAAGATCAGCTCTTCAAAATGCAGCAAGTGTAGCTTCAATGTTGTTAACAACTGAAGCAGCAGTTGCTGAAGAACCAAAAAATGACGAACCTTCAATGCCTCAAGGCGGAATGGGCGGAATGGGCGGAATGGGCGGAATGATGTAAAGATTTAATTTAATAATGAAATCAACAGTATTAACTGTTGATTTTTTTATTTATGTATAAATCTTAAATTGTCCTTGTTATATCTTAGATTATTTGTTACAATTTTGTAAATAGAAAAATTATAAAGGAGCAGCTTAATAGATGGCAAAAGTTATTTCGATATCAAATCAAAAAGGTGGAGTAGGAAAAACTACTACTACGGGAGCCATAGCAGCAGGGTATAAGTTAAAGGGATATAAAGTTTTATGTCTTGATTTAGATCCTCAATCTAATTTAAGCTTCAGCTCTGGAGCTGAAACTGAAGATTGTCCCACAATTTATGAAATATTAAAGGGAGAAGCAAAAATTGCTTTTTCAATACAAAAAGTACCTTCTTTCGATATTATTTCATCAAACATATTATTGAGCGGAATAGAACTAGAATTTACACAAACAGGCAGAGAATTTTTATTAAAAGAAGTGTTGAATGTAGTTTCAGATAAATATGATTATATATTTATTGACACGCCTCCTGCACTTAGTATTTTAACAGTAAATGCATTTACAGCCTCTGACTATATTGTTATTCCCATGGTTGCGGATATTTTTAGTTTGCAAGGCATTGCACAGCTTTCAGAAACAATTGAACGTGTTAAAAAATATTGCAATCCAAACTTAAAAATAGAAGGAGTAGTTCTTACTAAATATAACAAGAGAACAATTCTTAGTAGGGAAATAAGAGGTACGGCCGAATTGATTGCAGCAAAGCTTAATACTTGTATTTTAAATTCTACAATTAGAGCTAGTGTTGCTGTAATGGAGGCACAAACTAATCAACTAGATATATTTAAGTATTCACCTAATAATGCAGCTGCATTAGATTATATGGATTTAGTGAATGAGCTCATTGAAAGAGGGATATAACGTATGGCGAAAATTAAAAAAACATTTGATAGAGATTTAATGTATAAAAAAATAATGCCTACAAACTTAAAAAACAGTAATGAATCAGGTACTGATGATAGAAGTAATGAGTCTACTAATCAAGAAATATTAGAACAAGAAAAACCAGTATCTATAAATGCA
>JBGUET010000100.1:0-7783 GCA_041821225.1 Sedimentibacter sp. | reverse complement strand
AATTCTCTGAAGTATCCAACGAATATAAACGTCCAATAGGAAATCCTAATTACAATTGTGGTATGTTTGATATAGGATTTAGAGTTATAGATATGCAAAAAACATATAATGAGATGTCACAAACATATGAATTCTTCAATAAACCAAAATCATATACAGCGCCTTGGACAAGTAATGCTGTTCAAGAAGTTATACTATGGTCACCCGACCGTGTCCCAACTGCATTTATGATGAGTGGTAATTATGAAGGCGACCGTTTCTTAAACATTACAACAAATGCATACTTTACAAAAGATATTGATAAAGCAAATATTTTCTTTACTAAAGTTTTAGGTATGGATATTGTGTTTGACAAAATAATGCCTTTGGGATTGGTTAATGATATTCTTGGAATTCCTGATAGTGATGAACCTCGAATTACTATGGCCTTTAAAAAGGGTATCAATTCTCCAGTACCAGAAATGATTTTATGTCAACATGAAGATGCTAAGAATGTTAATGATATTTCAGAACCTACTGCAATTGGATTAATGGCAGCTAGTTACGAAGTTGATAACATATATAATGCGGTATTAAATGCTAAAGAACTTGGATATAAATTGATAAACGAATCATATGTTTATGACAATGGAATTGATGGTCAAGTTAAATCTACAATTATTATTGGACCTGACAATGCTTTGTATGAAGTATATCAAGTAATTGCATAGCTCTTAATACATAAGACATAATGATATTATATTAGCAATAGTTTCTAAAATATAATATCATTTTTTATCTTAATAGAGATTAAATAAATAATTACAATATAAATTTTAGGAGGAATTAATTTGAATTTTAATTATGAATATGGCGTTCAATCCAATAATGAAGAACGTGGCTTAGTAAATGAAGATATTGAAAGAGTAGTCACATCAGCTGAAGAAACGGGAGTTAAACTATTAGTTGATGATGGACATATTTTAGCAAAATTAAGACTTGAAAACTTCACTGTATATGTTAATTATGAAATTAATGGTGATCAAGTAAATATATTTGATGCGTATTGTCATCGTGTAACTTTAAAGGAAGAAGTATAAGGGGTAAATAAAATGACAAAATTAACTTGTAATAAATGTAAAGTTGAAATGAAAAAAGTGGATGATATTATACTTACATATGGAGAAATGGAATTGCCTGAAGCAGAAGGTTACCGCTGTCCTAATTGTGGAACAGAATATTTGGAATCGGAGTATGTAACAACTGAATTGAATCCTACAGAAGAGATGTTAGAGGGAAAGTAGTGGTAAGCGCAGAAGAATTGCTAGGAATATTCGAAAAAAGGCCTAGAAGATTTAAATTACTTGATAAAGGAATAGCGTTATTGAAAGTTGATGAAAATCAAACATGGCTAGAAATTGGTTGTAATAATGGAGATGCTATTAGCCATTTAGTTGATATTAATAAAGTTAAAGGTATTGGAGTAGATTATGATAGTAAGGCAATTAAAAAGGCAAATATAAAATTTAATAAAGGTATTGAGTTTATTGAATGTGATGCGCGTGATTTACCAATAAAAGATGGAAGTATTGATGGAATTATTTCAGAAGCAGCTTTTAGTCCAATTGATAACAAAGAAAAACTAGCTAAAGAGTATTATCGGGTTTTAAAAAAAGGTGGATATGTTGTTGTAAATGATTTTATAATAAGAAATAAAACCACACACAATGAACGTGAAGAATACGCATATATTCCATGTTTTGCAGGAGTTGAAACCTTGGATGATTATGAACAGAATTTCAAAAATGCTGGTTTAAAAGTATATTATAAGCAAGAAGTATATGCTGAATTAATTTCAATCGTAACATGGCTTTCTAAATCATTAAATATATCAATTAAAGATGTGGGAACTGTGTTATCAAGTTACTACCATGGAGATAATGCATCATATTGTACCTCCAAATTTAATAGTAATGGACTATTAAATAAAGCCTTGCTATCTTATGGTCAAATAATTTTAATTAAAGAAAAATAGGAGGTAATGATAATGTATGATTATGATGTTGTATGTATAGGAGCTGGGTCTGGTGGATGCGCTTGTGCTATACGTTTAGCTGATTTAGGTGAAAAAGTAGCTTTAGTTGAAAAAAGAAAGAATGGAACCGGTGGCACATGTGTTAATCGTGGATGTATTCCTACTAAAGTTCTTGTAAGGTCTGCAGAAGTTTTTAAAGAAATCCAATCAGCTAAAAATTATGGCATAGAAGTTGAAAATGCAAAGATCAATTTAGCAACTATTAATAAAAATATAAATACAACAATAAAAAACATAAGATTTGGTTTAGACAACATGATAATAAAACCGCGAAATATTGCAAGAATTGAGGGACAAGCAATTTTAATAGACAGCCACACAATTAAAATTACTAATTCTGGTGAAGATAAAATTGCAACCTGCAAAACTATTGTTTTAGCAATGGGAAGCGAACCAGCTTTAATTCCTGCATTTAATATTGATAGGGAAAATATAATTACATCTGATGAAGCTTTAAATATAGAGAATTTACCAAAAAGTATTGTAATTGTAGGTGCTGGAGCTTTAGGATTAGAATTTGGTTATGTTTATTCCACATTTGGTTGTGATGTAACAATAGTAGAAATGATGGACCATGTCATTCCTATTATGAACGATAAAGAAGTAACTGATCAAGTTGAAAAAACATTGAAAAAATCTGGATTAAAAATAAAAACAGGTTGTTCAATAGAAAAAGTTGAAGTTATGGAGCCTGGAACTGTTAAATGTTCTCTTGAAAATGGAGAAGAGATTATTGCCGAAAAAGTTCTTGTTGCAATTGGAAGAAGTCTAAATACTAAAAATATGAATTTAGAAGAACTAGGTATTAAGTTAACTAAAAATAATCTAGTTGAAATTAATGAACATATGCAAACCTCTATTGATAATATTTTTGCTGTGGGAGATATTACTGTTGGTCCACAACTATCCCACAAAGCCCAAAAGCAGGGGTTGATTGCTGCCGAATATATTGCAGGAGACAGATCCTTAATGAATGCAACTGTAATTCCATGGGCAATCTTTATTCATCCAGAAATTGCAGCAGTTGGCATTACTGAAAATGATGCAAAAACTAAAGGAATTGATGTAATTGTTGGTAAACTTTCTTTCAATATTAATGAAAAAGCTATGGCCATGCAAAAAACTACTGGAATTATTAAAATAGTAGCTGAAAAAAATAGTCATAAAATTCTAGGAGCTCAAATTTTTGGTGAAGATGCGTCAGTATTGATTTCTGAAATCACAACAACAATGGATCATAATGGAACTATTGAAGAAATTGCTAATTGTATTCATGCTCATCCAGCTTTATCAGAAATAGTGATGGAAACAGCTAAGAATGCTTTAGGGAAATCATTTCATAAATAAAGTTATTAGTAAAATTATATTAAATAAATAAAATAAGTAATAGTAATTTAATTGCTTATTTTTTTGAAGGAGCATTATATGCAAAAAAAAATATTGGATACAGAAAGTTTGTGTCCAGTTTGTTTAAAAAAGGTTAGAGCATCATATATTGAAGAAAATGGGTCAATATATTTACAAAAAAAATGTGAAGAACATGGAGATTTCAAAGTTTTATTTTGGCGAGATGCAGAATTATATAAGGAATATCTAAACAATTCAGTTCATGATATAAAAAATGAAGCTCTACCTAAAACTGAAAAAGAATGTCCTTTTGATTGTGGATTATGTGAAGAGCATGAAGGGAAAACATGTACTGCTGTTTTAGAAATAACATATAGATGTAATATGCACTGTCCAATTTGTTTTGCAGATGCAACAAAAGAAAATTACGAACCAAGTCTTGATAAGATAAAAGAAATGTATTACACAGTATTAAAAACAGGAAACAAACCATCAATTCAAATATCAGGTGGAGAACCAACGGTTAGAGATGATGTTGATAAAATAGTTAAAATGGGGAAAAATTTAGGTTTCGCACATATCCAAGTTAATACAAATGGTATTAGAATAGCAAATGAAAAAGATTATGCTTTGAAACTAAAAAAAGCAGGAACGGATTTAATTTATTTACAGTTTGATGGTCTAAATGATGAAATATATTTAAAAACAAGAGGCCAAAAAATATTTGAAATTAAAAAAACGGCAATTAATAATTGTAGAGAGGTTGGCTTAGGGGTATTGCTTGTAGTAACAGTATCACCTAACATTAATCTAGAAACAATTTGGGATATCATTAAATTCGCTAAAGAAAACATGCCATGTGTTCGAGGTGTTCATTTTCAACCCATGTCATATTTCGGTAGATTTCCAGGTAATCAACCACTTGATGAAAATCGATGTTCCCTATCCGATGTACTAGCAGCTATTGAAAAACAATCAGACAATGAGCTTAATATTCATGATTTTACACCAAGGAAAAGATATGATTCTCATTGTGCTTTTAGTGGCTTATTTTATCTTAATAATATCAAGACTTTAATACCTATAAAAGATATTCAAAATGAAAATAGCAAAGATGTAAACTTTGCAAAAAAAGCTAATGAATATACAAATAAAAGATGGCGATTACCAGAAAATATTAATAATAGCAAGACAAAAATGGAAGAATTTAAAAACAATTTACAATTATATACGCTGTCTATATCTGGAATGGGATTTCAAGATTGTTGGAATATTGATATTGGTAGATTAAAAGGATGTTGTGTACATGTTGTTAGTAGTGATAACAAGCTAATACCTCTATGTATTTTTCACCTTACCAGTATTGATGGAAAGCGAGTATATCAAAATGCATAAAATATTGTATTATACAAAAAGTCTATGCCCTACATGTTTTAAAGAACTTGTTGCAATGGTTGTTTCAAATGAAGGTGGGATATATTTAGAAAAAACTTGTCCTGAGCATGGCTTGGTCTCAACTCTAATTTGGGAGGACAGTGCAAACAATTATATAAATTGGCTAAAAAATGGTGGTATTGACATAAATAATTTAGCACAAAGCAAGAAACAAGCAGAACAATTATTTAGTTTAGATGATATTATTGCAAAAAAACAGAATCCAGTTTCAGCAGCATTAATGACGACAACTAAATGTAATGCGAATTGTCCAGTTTGTTTTACCAATACAAATTTAACTTATACCCCAACACTAGTGGCGTGTGAAAAAATGCTTGATGATTATATCAAACAAGTTGGAGTTGGAGCACCAATTGAGTTTTGTGGCGGCGAACCAACTACTAGAGATGATTTAATTGAGCTTTCGCAATTAGCACGCAAAAAAGGTTTTAACTATATTCAATTAAATACAAATGGTTTTAAAATAGCAAAATCTTTAGAATATACAGTATCTTTAAAGAAGGCTGGAATAACGACGATATATTTAGGATTTGACGGTTTTAAAGTGCAATCGTATATTGATAAATATGGTGATGATGTGTTAAATTTAAAACTTGAAGCAATCAAGAATTGTAAGGAAGCTGGTCTAGCAGTAGTTTTAGTTCCCTGTTTAGTTTCAAACTCTAATGATGACCAATTAGGGGAAATAATCGAATTTGCTAAAAAAAATATGCCAACTGTAAAGGGTATCTATATTCAACCAATAAGTTATTTCGGTAAATATCCAGCCCATGAAAGAATTAGATTAACAATTCCTAAAATTTTAAAATTAATTGATAAACAAACTGAAGGAGAAATAAAGGTTGAACATTTTCAACCAGGAGCACTAGAACACCCCCAATGTTCCTTTAATGGATATTTTATGCTTGATAATAATAACAAACTTAAAGCTTTTACACGCTTTGGTACTATTAGAACTCAAGCACCAACCGCGATAAAAAATCAAATGTTGACGAAAAAAATGTGGTTACCTTCAAATATCATGGGCTTATCAATAGGTGGAATGGCTTTTCAAGATATTTGGAATATCGATTATTATCGTTTATCTAAATGTACAATTCAGATAATTAGAAAAGATGGAAGTTTAATACCTCTTTGTGCTAAATATGTTACTAATGATGAAGGTGAAAAATTATTTGAAGGAATTAATTAAAGGGGAATAAGCAATGGATAAATTTGAAAAAAGACATATGGAAGATGGCCTATTTGAATTATCTTTAAAAAGAATGTTAAAAGATAAAGAATATTTAAAAAATCATAAAATCGACGAAAACACAATTATGGACACCAAATTATTCAACGATTATAAATTATTTCAACTTCAATCTACAATTCAATATGCTTATGAAAACAGCAAGTTTTATCACAACTTATTTGATAAAGTACATATAAAACCAACAGACTTAAAGAACTTTAAAGACTTAGAAAAATTTCCATTTACAACAGCTGATGATTTAAGCGGGAGCAGTTATGATTTTTTATGTGTTTCACAAGGAAATGTAACTAAACCCGTAACTTTTTATTCCTCAGGTGCAACAGGATTAAGAAAAAGAATGTACTATTCTATGAATGATGTTGAGCGTATTATGGATTTTTTAGGGGTTGGTATGAATTGTGTAATGGGAAGTGAGTGTGTAGCACAAATACTTTTACCCAACTCTCAAGGACGTGGGATTACTTCTACACTGGCTAAATCGTTAAATTCACTTGGAATGAAAGCCTATGGTTCAAATATGGAGCTTACTAGTAAAGAATTAATGCAATTAACACTAGATAATCATCCAAATGTTTGGTTTGGTGATACTAGTACAATATACAGAGCAACTAAAGAAAGTGAAAAATTCATTGACTTAAAAAAATTAGGGGTGAAAATTCTTTTTTTAACAATCGGGCAAGTATCGAATGAATTAAAAATATATTTAGAAAACGCGTGGAATTGCAAGGTAATTACACATTATGGATTGACAGAAATGGGTTGGGGTTTAGCTGTTGATTGTGATGAATCAGATGGATATCATTATAATGAATTAGATGTCTATGCTGAAATAGTTGCAGCTGATGGAAATGAAGTCCTAGAAGATGGAAAATATGGAGAACTAGTTTTTACAAGCTTAAACCGTGAAGCAATGCCATTAATAAGATATCGTTCTAAAGATGTTTCTGCTTTATATCATTCAAAATGCAAATGTAATCATAATTTACAATTGATGAAACACATTGTTAAGAGAACAAACGGTGGTTTTATAACTAAAACAGGTAAAGAAATATATCCGCAATTATTTGATGAAATCTTGTATGCAACTCCTTGTATTACGGATTACCGATTATATATAAACAGAACTAAAAATTTAATAAATATAGAAATTGAATTAAATGAAAAAACAAATAATATTGAAGACCAAATTATTTCAAGAATAAAAAAGATTGAAGCTTTACAAAATAGTGATATAATTATTAATGTTAACGTTGTTTTAAATGGAGCGCTTAAACCATATTGTTTTGAAAAAAAACGTTTTGTTGAAAGTGGGGATTAATAATGAAATATTACTATGAATTTATAGGGCAAAAACTTAATTTACCAATTAGTATTTGTATGAATAGTGTTGATAACACATTGTTTCATCAAAATAGTGATGTTGAATTAATCTATGTTTTAAAGGATAGTTTTGTTTTTTCTTTAAATAATGGAGAATATACATTGAATACTAGAGATATTGCAGTTATAGCTCCAGATGTAATTCATTCAATTAAGAAAAATGTTGATTCTGCTGTTGTTCTAATAATTCATATTAATCATCAAGATCAATTATTTGTCAATGATTTAATGAAATCTAATAAATATAAAACTGCTATTATAAATGATCGAAC
>JBGUET010000099.1:0-7802 GCA_041821225.1 Sedimentibacter sp. | reverse complement strand
TGGCAATATTTCTTCAATTGTTTCTAAATACATTCTGATTTCAGTAATATTTTTGTTCTTGGCATATTCTGTATACATGGCATTGAACTTTGCAACTTCACCTGTTGCTGCGTTTATTCTTGACTCTCTGTAAGATTCAGCTTCTCTTACTAATTTGTCTGCTTGACTTTCTGCTGCAGGCAAAGTCTTATTTTTGTAAGTTAATGCTTCATTTATTCTTGTTTCTTTTTCCTGTTTTGCTGTTTCTACTTCTTTAAATGCTGCAATTACTTCAGCTGTTGGTGGCTGACTGTCTTGTATTTTTACATCTAATATTTGTACACCTAAATCATAGCTTTCTAATTTGTCTACTATTTTCTCTTTGATTTCTGATTGTATAAGAGATTTTTCTGTTGTTAATACTCCATCTACTTCTTTAGAACCGATTATACTTCTTGCTGATGATTGAGCTATCATTTTGAGAATGGCAGAAGGTTCATCAGAATTATATAAAAATTTTACAGGATCAGATATTTTCCATTCAATAAAAAAGTCTATATTTACTATGTTAAAGTCTCCTGTTATCATTTTTGCTTCATCTGCAACTGACGTCGTATTGCTGTAACTTTGACCTTCACTAGAACTTTCGTAACCTATCTGCAATTTTTGGGTTCTGTTCACTTCTACTTTTGCAACACTTTGTATTGGATAAGGTAGCTTGAAATGCAAACCTGCTGTTTCAACGCCTGATACTTTTCCAAGTGTTGTTACTACTGCTTGTTCTGTTTCTTCTACTGTGTATTGACTAGACATTACAGCGGATACTGCTAAAAATATTACTGGAATAAGTAACAATGTCTTAAAATTTCCGTGTTTTTTGGGCTTGTTTTCGCCAGGTTCTGGCTTTTGAATGTTGCTGTGTTCTGTTATTGAATTTATTAAGTCGTTAATCAAATCTTTAAATGTCATTTTTCCTCCTCTAATTAAGTTAAATTATTTTCGTATATGTTGTATATACTTAAATCCTACATTTATCTTCTATGTTTAAAATGCAGCACTAAATATAAAAGATATGATACTTGTCCATAGCATCAATAACAGTATAACATAAAAATCTCTTATCACATAGGGAATATTATAGGAAGATATTAGCAGGGAGGAGTATCAATAGATTAAATAGGATATTTTATAAGAATTGGCTGAAATAATTAGTGTTTCAAAAGATAAGGATAAACAAGGGAGATGCACTCAATTAAATAAAAACTAAAGCACTGTGCTCAAAATAGACGCAGTGCTTTAGTTTAAATATTTGAATAACTTAATATAGTATGTTGGTGTTATTTGTTAGTTTTGGCTTTTTTTAATCTATTTTTCTCTATATTTTTCGATAATATCATATTGGTGTTGTATGATGAGTTAATTACGCTAATTCTAGAAAAAATATGTTTGTGCATTATTTCTCTCGCCAAAAGAGGATCTCTTTTTCTCATTGCATCAATTAAATACTCATGTTCGTTTATACTTTCCTCTTTAACTTTTTGTTCAACATACATATTGATTTTACCATAATCGCTGGATTTCAACTGGTCTAAAATTGAATGGATAATATTTTCGCACAATAAATTTCTGCTGAATTTAGCAAGTTTAAAATGAAAATCAAAATCATCGTCATGAAAAAATGCTGTTACTTCGTGTTTTTTAGCATCTGATTCTAGAATTGATATTAATTCTTCTATTTCTTCATCAGTGCTTCTTAATGTTGCATAGTACGCCAGTTCAGGTTCTAAAATCAATCTTGTCTCTAAAAGATCTTCTACGGTGGAATTGCTTTTAAGCTGTTCAAAGAATTGCATATTATGTATGTTAGCCAAAGCATTTTCAGAAACATATGTACCTATACCAGTTTTAGAACTTAGAATTCCGAATTTTTCTAAAACTTTCATAGATTCTCTCATGATATTTCTGCTCACATTAAAAGATGATGCTAATTCAATCTCATTAGGTAGTTTTAAACCAACTTCCCATTGTCCTGTCTCTATAAGTTCAATAATAATAGTAATAAGCTGATTACTTAAATTAAGTTTTTTTATTTTAGGAATCAATTTTTTTCACCTCTATACTATAATAAGTGTTTGTCAAAAAAAAATCAAGCATTTTTTTAAAAAAACTATTGCTAAACTTGTTTAGCTGTAGTACAATTGAACAAGTAAATATTTACATGATTGACGTCAGGTTTTAATAAATTAATGAAAGCTAAATAAACGAGTAAGTTACGAAAAGTAGCACGCTAAATATGTTTCTTTAATGAACAAGTTTTATTAATTAATACGTATTCAATAAGCAAACGTATCCTAAAGCGAGATAAAAATTGAACAATTACATTGGAAATTTTGTAATTACTAAGTTGTAGGTACCTAACTTGTCAGTGCTATGGCAAAAAAAGAAAACGATTTTATAGTGCTAAATATTTTGTTTTCAGTTGCAGTAAAAATAAAAATTATTTATAGGAGATGTTTTTTATGGCAAAACCAATAGCAATTATAGGAGCAGGAAATGGTGGACAGGCATTTGCAGCTTATCTTTCTCTACACGGACATGATGTTAAAATCTTTGATGTTGTACAACAGACAGTTGACACATTAAATGATAAGGGTGGCGTTTTAATTGAAGGAAATGCCGATGTTACAGGATTTGGGAAAATAGTTATGGCTAGTACTGATATTGAAAAGGTTATGGAGGATTCAGAAATAATTCTTGTTGTACTTCCTTCACTTTATCACAAGGATATGGCAAAAAAAATGTCACCATATTTGAAAGATGGTCAGTATGTTGTATTAAATCCTAATGCATCATTAGGAGTAGTAGAATTTAGAAAACAATTAGATGATTGTGGATGTAAAGCAGATATTACTCTTGCATGTACAGCAACTCTTCTTTTTGCCTGCCGTGCAGTAGAAACTGGCCACGTGGTTGCCGCAGGTCAGAAGAAAAGCTTTACAGCATCTACATATCCTTCAAGCAAAAATAAAGAAGCTTCTTTGAAATTTGCAGATATTTTACCACAGTTTAAATTTTGTGAAGATGCAATTAGAGTAAGCCTTGATAATTTAAATGCAATGGTACATCCTGCTCCAACAATACTTAATACAGGAAGAATTGAATCTGGAGTTGATTTTGAGTATTATTTAGATGCAACACCTAGCCAAGGTAAATTAGTTGATGAAATGGATTTGGAAAGAATGGCAATTGGTAAGGCATATGGACTTGATCTAAGAACAATTGTTGATGAATATAAATCTCAATATATCACAAAGGGAGACAATGTTTATGAAGTTCTTACTAACTGCGAAGGATATCATGGTATAAAAGGGCAAAAATCTCTTAGGACAAGATATATTTTAGAAGATATACCTTGTTCAATGGAAGCATTTCAATCACTTGGTCAAATAGCAGGTGTTCCAACTCCATGCATTGATGCAGTAATTACAATAGCTAGACATATGATACCTGAAATAATAGAGGGAAGAACTGTAAAAAACTTAGGACTTGAAGGTATGTCAAAGGAACAATTTATAGAGCTTTGTAGAGGATAATAATATTTAGTAATGAATAGTACAAATGAAAATGGACATTTTAAAGCAAATTATTTTTAGGAAAACATTTATTAAAAAACATTGCAAAGCTTGTTTACATGTAGTACAATTGAACATGTCAAGCATGCTAAACGTTTACCTAAATCTGAATTTTGTAATATTAATTTAGATAATAATTCAAAAAGTATCATTTTTAATACTACGATACTATTTTAAAAATAAAATTTATATGAACTAGGAGATGTTACTTATGGCAAAACCAATAGCAATTATAGGGGCAGGAAATGGGGGACAGGCGTTCGCAGCTTATCTTTCTTTACACGGACATGATGTTAAAATCTTTGATGTTGTACAACAGACAGTTGACACATTAAATGATAAGGGTGGTGTTTTCATTGAAGGAAATGTCGATGTTACAGGATTTGGAAAAATAGTTATGGCTAGCACTGATATTGGAAAGGTTATGGAGGGTGCAGAAATAATTCTCGTTGTACTTCCGTCGCTTTACCACAAAGATATGGCAAAAAAAATGTCACCATATTTGAAAGACGGTCAATATGTGGTATTAAACCCTAATGCTTCACTAGGAACAGTAGAATTTAGGAAACAATTAGATGATTGTGGATGCAAAGCAGATATTACTCTAGCATGTACAGCAACTCTTTTGTTTGCCTGCCGTGCTGTTGAAATCGGACATGTTGTTGTCGCAGGTCAGAAGAAAGGCTTTACAGCATCTACATATCCTGCAAGTAAAAACAAAGAGGCTACTTTGAAATTTGCAGATATTATACCGCAATTTGATTTTTGTGATGATGTAATAAGGGTAAGTCTAGATAATATAAATGCATTTGTACATCCTGCTCCAACAATTCTTAATACAGGAAGAATTGAATCTGGGGTTGACTTTGAGTATTATATTGATGCAACACCTAGCCAAGGAAAATTTGTCGATGCAATTGACGTAGAGAGAATGGCAATTGGTAAGGCTTACGGACTAGATTTAAGAACGCTTGTAAATGAATATAAGTCAATGTATAATACCAAAGGGGATAACGTTTATGAAGTGATTACCAATTGTGAAGGCTATCACGGTATAAAAGGACAAAAATCTCTTAGAACCAGATATATTTTAGAGGATATACCATGTTCGTTGGAAGCAATACAGTCTCTTGGACAGATTGCAGGAGTTCCAACTCCATGTATAGACGCAGTAATTACTTTTGCTAGACACATGATACCTGAGATAATAGAAGGAAGAACTGTTAAAAACTTAGGATTAACAGGTATGACAAAGGATGAATTTATACACGTTTGTAGAGGATAATACATCTCTTGACGAAATATTCAAATTTGTTTGATATATTTTTCAGGGTTATGAACTTAAATTATTATTGTTAGTGAAAAAATATTTTGAAGTTTGGAAGGGAGGTTTGAATTTGAAACAATTTGGTATTGGTTTTGCAAAAGTTCAAGAATATTTCACCATGGTTCTTACAATCATTTTACCCGTTCTTATTGTTATTCAAGTTTTATTAAGGTATGTGTTTAATGCACCATTATTTGGGATTGAAGAAATGATGATGTTCCCAATTATATGGTTATATATGATTGGAGGAGCAAATTCATCAAGAACAAGAACGCATATCAATTGTGGTATTTTGACCCTTTATATTCATGAAGGTACAAAAGCACGTGCAGTTTTTAATATTATTAGAAATACAATCTCTATTGTTGTTAGTTTGTGGTTGTCTTATTGGGCATATTGGTATTTTATGTATTCCCTTAAATTATGGAAATACAGTCCACTTCTTAAATTACCAATGTTTTTTGCAGAAAGTGCTATTTTTATAGGACTGGTTTTGATGACAATTTATACAGCAGTTGAATGGAAAGATGATTTTAAAGATTCAATAAAAATTTTGAAAAATAAAAAGGAGGTAGAGTAATGTTGGATTTAGTTTTAATTGACGTAATTCTTCTTGTAGTATTATTGATGTTCAGCGTACCTTTGCCTTACTGTTTTGGCGGAGCCTTAGCATTTATGGCAATTTCAGGCGGTGCTTCTATGAGAAGCATGATGCTTTGGGGTTTTAGCCAAATGGTCAGCCCAATACTACTGGCAAGTCCACTTTTTATTTTGGCTGGTCTTATTATGGCGAGAAGTGGAGTTGCTGAACATTTACTTAACTTTGCGGACATATTTGTAGGTCGCATAAAGGGCGGTATAGGTGTAGTTGCAATAACAACTTGTGCCATTATTGGAGCGATTTCAGGTAGTGGTTTTACAGGTGTAGCAGCAACTGGACCAGTTATGATTCCAAGAATGGTTGAACAAGGATATCCAAGAGGTTATGCTACAGCATTGGTAACAGTTTCATCTATACTAGGATTATTAATTCCACCAAGTGTCATTATGATTATTTATGGATGGGTTACTGAAACATCTATTCTTGCAGCCTTTTTATCAACTGTTGGACCAGGACTTGCAGTTGTAATATTGTTTAGCATTATAAATATGGTGCTTGTTAGAAAAATGCCAACTGTTACGCTGGAGGAAGAACTTCCTAAAGCAGAACTAAAAGCAAGAAACATCCATAGAGCATTTAAGGCTATACCAGGATTATCTCTCCCATTTATTATTCTTGGTGGTATATATGGTGGTGTATTTACACCTTCTGAGGCAGCAGCTGTTGCGGCTCTAGTTTCAATACCTATTGGATTCTGGATTTATAAGGAAATGACGTTTAAATCATTTTTAGAAACAGTAAATGAATCCTCTCTTTCAATTGGAGCTATAATGACGATGATTTTGTTTACTCTGATGCTTAGTCAAACTTATGTATTATTAAAGGTCCCTCAGGCTTTAGTTGAAATTATTTTAGGTATTACAACAAACAAGATTTTGCTGTTGATTGTTATTAATATATTCCTATTCCTTGTTGGTATGATTGTTAATGATGTTACTGGGATGATTTTAATTGCACCTCTTCTTTTACCATTGATAATACAGTTGGGTATTAGTCCAATTCAATTTGCTGCAATAATGGGAGTTAATCTTGCCATGGGAGGAGTAACACCTCCATATGCAAGTATTCTTTACCTAGGAATGAGAATAGGCAAATGTGAATTCCATGAGATTTTGAAACCGACTATGATTTTCTTATTATTTGGCTATTTGCCAATTGTTTTTCTAACAACGTTTTGGTCACCTCTTTCAATGTATTTACCAACATTGATGGGGTTTGTAAAATAAAAAAACAAAAAACACACGGAGGTTAATATGATTAATAAGAACGCAAATTTCAAACGACTCTTTTCTTTAACAATGGTTACAGTTTTGACTACAGCATTATTAGTTGGTTGTGGAGGAGATTCTAAAGCTCCAGTTGCTACTAGCAGTGATGGAAATAATTTCACAGATAGAACACTTAAATTTGGACATGTAAGACCTGAAGGAAGTTCAACTGATGAAGATGCAAAAGCGTTTATGAGTTATATTACAGAAAACACTGATGGTATGACTAAGTTTGAAGTTTATCCAAATAGTCAATTGGGAGATTATGCTCTTGTTCAGGAACGTATTGGTATTGGCGATGTAGATATGCAGCTTGCACCAACAGCACCTAACGTTAATCCTGCAATTGTTATTCCAAGTTTACCTTATTTAGCTAGTACATGGGATGAAGCAAAAGTTGTTTTTGATAGAGATGGTCTTCTTTACAGTGAAATCGGGAAAATGTTTGAAGAAGAAAACATTAAAATGTTAGCTAGTTATCCTAAATATTTCGGTAGTATTATATTGACTAAAGAGCCAAAATCTCCTGGTGATCCTAATGTATCTAAGGGACTTAAAATTCGTGTTCCTGCAATGAAATCCTTTGAATTGACTGCTGACGCACTTGGATTCCAAGCATCTCCAATTGCATTCTCTGAAGCGTTTACTTCAATTCAGACGGGTATTGTTGATGGAGCTATCGGATCAGGTGGTGAAGGATATTATTCTAGTTTTAGAGATGTAACAAAGTATTATTTACCAGTTAATTCGCATTTTGAAATTTGGTGGGTTCAAATGAGTATGGATGTATGGAACGACATGTCGGATGAAGAAAAAGCCGTTGTTGAAGCTGCAGCTCTTAAATTTGAAGAAGACAGATGGATAGCTGCACCAGAAGAAGAAGGAAAATATGTTGAATTATTGAAAGAAAATGGTGCTATTATTATAGAATATAC
>JBGUET010000098.1:0-7938 GCA_041821225.1 Sedimentibacter sp. | reverse complement strand
CTCTTGGAGTATCAGCACCTCTGATTACTTTGATTTCAGCCTTCGCAATGCTGATTGCAGGAGGTGCCGCACCTTTGGCAGCAATGGACCTTGGAAGAGGCAAACTAGAAGAAGCTGAAAAAACAATGGGAACAGCTTTTGCTTCACTAACTGTTATGGGTATTTTACTTATGCTATTGGGATATACCTTTCTTGAAGAATTTCTGAGAATTTTTGGTGCAAGTGACAATACTATGTTTTTTGCCAAGGAGTATACAAGCATATACATTCTAGGAACAATTTTTGTCATGATGTCTCTTGGAATGAATCTGTTTATTTCTAGTCAGGGAAAGTCTAAAAATGCTATGGTTGCAGTACTCATAGGAGCAATAACCAATATAATTTTAGATCCTATTTTCATATTTCTATTGGGAATGGGTATAAAAGGTGCAGCTTTAGCCACTATATTTTCTCAGCTTCTCAGCGCTATATATGTGCTCAAGTACCTGATTTCAAAGAAAACACTGCTCCGTCTTAAAAAAGAATATATAAGGATTGATTTTTTAAAGCTTGGATTTATAGTGGCACTTGGTGTTTCAACATTTGTCATGCGGTCTACAGAAAGCGCCATTAACATTGTTTTCAACAATCAGCTTTTAAAGTATGGTGGAGACATGTATGTGGGCGCCATGACTATAATGCAGAGTGCTATGATGCTTATAATAGTTCCACTCAGCGGTTATATTTATGGAGTTCAGCCCGTTGTAAGCTTCAACTATGGGGCTGGTAAGATACACCGAGTGAAGGAAACTATTGTTGTGAGTCTTTTGTTCTTAACAGGAATTTCAGTGACTTACTATTTGATAGCAGCATCAAATCCGCATATATTCGCCTCATTCTTTACTTCTGACCCTTTACTTACGGGCATTGTAACAGAAATGCTACCTATATTCATGTTGGGAACAAGCTTATTTGCAATCCAAATGACTGCACAGATGTTTTTTGTGGGAACAGGCCAGGCAAAGACATCTCTTTTTATTGCACTTTTTAGGAAAGTAATCATGTTAATACCTCTTGCACTTATTTTCCCGAAATTTTACGGAGTGAGTGGTGTTTACTATTCTGAACCTGTGGCGGATCTTATTTCCATAGCAGTGTGCAGCATACTTTTAATAAAGGGCATGAAACAATTAAATAATTATGAAGCTGAGCAATTAGCTGTTTAAAAACAATTAGAATATTTCATAAATAGTTTGTGGAGAAAATAAAAAGATCCACTTAAAATTAATAAATGAATTAGAAACTTATATACAGTGGGGATGGTTCTCTGTGTCACGCGATTGAGCTGACGGCAAGAACCGTCCCCATTGTCTTCTTTTTATGCATTATATTGTATTTATATTTGATGTTTAGCAGAAAATGCTTATCAGTATTTTTAAATCAATAATGACATTCTTAGTATGATTTTATTTTCGAAAAAGTAACTCACGTTAAAAATCGGTATGTTTGATTTGAAATTTGTGGTTATAAAATTCATAATTATTCATTGCTCATCTCACTAATGTGGACAAATTAATAGGACATAGATTAGTATATGCATAAGTATAATTTGTGTTACTAGAATGAACAATAAGAAGGGTTTTGAGTGCCATTTGATTGAGCTGACAGCAAGAACCGTCCCCACTGTCAAGAACTGTCCCACTGCGATTAAATTATTTTTTTTATAAAATTATGGTAATAATAAAAAAATATGGGTATAAAATAATTAATACGGTATAATAGACAAAGGTAAGTGGTTTTAAAAAGATGGAACATGGGAGGAATTATGTATAAGGATGATACAATTTATTATCCCCAAGATGAAATGACTACTTTTTTACTACCGGTAACTACAGGATGCTCATATAATAAGTGTGCATTTTGTTCAATGTATAAAGACACTAAATATAGTGAAGTTTCATTTTCTGATATAGAAACACAATTGATAAATGGATATGTTTATACGGAAAAAGTATTTTTGATTGGTGCAGAAACTATGTCAATAGGATTTGACAAAATGAAGAAATTGCTAGATATGATACATGAGCATTTGCCATATTGCGGTTGTGTTGCCTCATATGCTTCCGTAAAAAACATTCGCGACTATTCAGTTGAAGAACTCAATATATTACATGATGCAGGACTTAGATTGCTTTATATTGGTTTTGAAACAGGGAGAGATGACATATTAAAGTTGATGAATAAAGGACATAGGGTGGATGAAGCAATTAAGCAAGCAAAAAAACTTAATGAAGCCAATATTCCATTCAATTCCATAATTATGTATGGAATAGCTGGAAAGGGTGAATCAGTAGAGAATGCAATTGCCACTGCTAAAATGATTAATCAGTTTATCACAAGAAAAGTTATTACCATGAATTTAAATATAGTTAGTGGTACGGAGTTAAACAGCATGCTAGAAAGGGGAGATTTTATTCTTCCAGAAGAAAATGAACGATTGCTAGAAATAAAAACACTTTTGGAAAATCTCCAACCTAAGAAACAAATGATATTTGATACAACTCATCCAACAAATATATTCAAGATAAAAGGAACTTTGCCACAGGATAAAGCGAGATTAATAGATGAAGTGACAAATCAAATAAAAAATACTACACAAATAAAATATTAGAAAATGCAAAGGTTGAAAGTTGAGGTGGTAATATGAACTTTATCATAAATTTATACGAGTTATTTGTTTCGCGTAAAGCTTTTTTTCTAGAACTTGTTGTTCAGCATATCACGCTCAGTGCAGTGGCGATTTTGATTATTACAATTATTGGAATAACCATAGGAACTTTGATTTCAAAATCTAAAAAGGCAGCGGATATTGTGATTGGAATAACCAATTTCTTATACACCATCCCATCCATAGCTATGTTTGGTTTTTTTGTATCACTGACAGGTATAGGAAATACCACTGCAATAATTGCCTTAGTTATTTATGGATTACTGCCAGTTATTCGAAATACATATGTAGGACTAAAGGAAGTGGATGCGCAAATAATTGAGGCGGCAGTGGGAATGGGTAGCACACCATGGCAGTTGCTTTGGAGAGTTCAGTTTCCTTTAGCATTACCCATGATTATAGCTGGAATACGCAATATGGTTGTTATGACAATTGCATTGGCAGGTATCGCTTCATTTATTGGAGCTGGTGGATTGGGCATTGCTATATGGCGGGGAATTACAACTAACAACGACCAAATGACAATTTTGGGTAGCTTTTTAGTAGCACTGCTTGCCATTTGTTCAGACGCCATATTAGGCATATTTGAAAAAAGAATACTTAGGAGGAATTCATGAAAAAAATAATCAGTATTTTTATTATTATTATGACCATATTTGTATTAAGTGGTTGTCAAAATCAAGAAAATAAGGTTGTAATTGGTTCAAAACCAATGGCAGAGAGTTATATTATAGCTGAAATGCTTGGACAGCTTATTGAATCAAACTCGGATATTAATGTAGAGTATAAAACCGGCATTGGTGGTGGAACTTCTAATATTCAGCCAGCAATGGAAGCAGGGGAAATTGACATGTATCCAGAATATACTGGTACTGGATGGCTTTTTGTACTAAAAAAAGACTTGATTAATGATCCAACTGAACTGTATACACAAGTAGCCAAGGAATATAAAGACGCATACAATTTTAAATGGCTAGAACTATATGGTTTTAATGATACATATTCATTGTCAATGGACCGAAAATTGGCAGAAGAGAATAACATTGATACATATTCTGATTTAGCTGAGAATAGTTCCAAGTTTGTACTTGGTGCAGAATATGATTTTTATGAACGTGAAGATGGTTATCCAGGTCTAGTTTCTGAATATGGATTTGCTTTTAAACAAACTAAGGACATGGATATAGGACTTAAATATAAAGCAATAGGTGCAGGAGAGGTAGACGTTATAAATAATTTTTCTACAGACGGGCTTATAAGTGAGTATGACTTAAAAGTTCTTAAAGACGATAAACAATTTTTTCCAGCCTATGAGGCAGCAACAGTAATAAGACAGGAGACGCTAGATAAGTATCCTGAACTAGAAGAAATTTTAAATAAATTAGCTGGGAAAATTAATGATGAAGAAATGCAACAAATGAATTATTATGTAGAGCACGATAATAAAGATCCCAAACTAGTAGCTAAAGAATTTTTAGAATCGAAAGGATTATTGAAATGACGTTGATTCGTTTTGAAGATGTAAAACAATGCTATGAGGTTGATAAGCCAATCATAAAAAATTTGAATTTATCTATTGAAAAGGGCGAATTTGTTGTGCTCATTGGTCCTTCAGGCTGTGGAAAAACTACAATTCTTAAAATGATGAATGGATTGATTAAGCCAAGCAGTGGACAAATTTTTGTAAAAGAAAAAGATATATCTCAGTGGGATCCTATTGAGTTGAAACGTAATATGGGATATGTTATACAACAAATCGGTTTATTTCCCCATATGAATATTGAGAAAAACATCACCTACTCACTGGATATTCAAAAATCTATTCCAATTGATAAGCACAAAAGGGCTTGTGAGTTAATAAATTTAGTAGGACTTGACGAGGATTATCTTAAGAAGTATCCAAAGGAATTAAGTGGTGGACAAAGACAAAGAATAGGAATCGCACGTGCCCTTGCTGCTGACCCTGAGATTATTTTAATGGATGAACCCCTTGGGGCTGTGGACCAAATAAATCGTAAAGTTTTGCAAGATGAAATTCTGAGGATATACCAAACACTTCACAAAACAATAGTATTAGTTACCCATGATATTGAAGAAGCTATAAAGCTTGGTACAAAAATAGTTGTTTTAAGTGATGGTGAAATCATGCAGGCGGGAGTAAGGGATGAAATAGTTTTTAAAAACGAGAATGAATTTGTAAATGATTTTATTGGAAATAAGGGATTTTTATCATATCTTAACATAATAAAAATAAAAAATTATATATCGCCCATCTATGAAAATCACAATCAAACGAGTTCTAAGTTCTGTGTAAAAAGCGATGAAAAATTAATTGTGGGAATAAGAATGTGTTTGGAGAATGGATTAAATAGAGTGTGCGTGAGGGATGAGAAAGAGAATGTAGTTGGACAATTTGAATTATCTTCATTATCTTCAATGAAATTTTAGAGTCCAAATAATTAATAAAAACCCCCATGCTTAATAAGAAAAAGACAATTGTGGAATATCCACAATTGTCTTTTTAGATGCTTACTGTAGGTTCAATGATGGTAAGTGTATTATTGTAAGTATTTAATGTTGCATTTGCACCAATGGGAATTGCCATCTTATAAACACCATGTCCGGTAGCTAAATTTGTCATGAGAGGTTTTCTTAAAGGAACTATTACGTCGTTTATTAAATCTTCATATGACTTGCCGTAGGACAAATCACACCGTGTACATTCTCCCATAATAATACCTTCACAGTCTCTGAATTTTCCTGCATGAACTAGGTGACTGATGAGTCTGTACAAGTGACTTATGGGTTCATGAGTTTCCTCAATAAACAATATTTTCCCCCTAGTATCTACTTCAAAAGGAGTACCTAAAGTATCTACGAATGATGTAAGGTTGCCACCTACTATGGGTCCTTCAACAATTCCCGGAACTCTGCTTATTAAAGGTATCTCAGGTGGATTATCAAGTTGTCTTGGTGATGTTATTGTAGATGTTGCTGTAAAAAATTGATTAAAGTTGTATGCAGGAGTAGATTCTTTAAAATCCAAAAGTAGAAGGCTGTGAAAAGTAATTAAATTTGACCAAATGTACAATACATTTAATAAAACTGTTATATCGCTGTATCCTGTAATGATTTTCGGATTTGCAGTTATTGTAGTATAATCAAGGTATGGAATTATATCTGCAACGCCAACTCCACCTCTTGTGGGGATTATGGCTTTGACTGCTGGATTTTCAAACATACTCATTAAATCTGAAGCCCTCTGCCCTGGTGTTGCGGCTAAATATCCAGAGGATGAATACACATATTTTCCCAAGACTACGTTAAAACCAAGCTTTTCCAAAAATTGTATTCCTGAATTAATTGACGCTTCATCTCGTGGGCTCCCAAGGGTAACTATACCTATGGTATCACCAGCACTTAAAATAGGCGGTTTTATAGCCATTTTGTACACCTCCTGTGAGTTTAAAATAGCAGTTATACTTTTACATAATCAGTATATGAAAACAAACTTAATTTGGTTAATGTTTGTTATTAGCTAGATTAGATATGTTGTTGTTTAATTAAATGATAAATCTATATTAATAATTTGCTTATAGATAAATATAAAAACCTGTACTATAATAATAGAGTCATATTATTTAAAAAATACATAAAGGAAGTTATAATATGCAAAATTTAAATATTTTAATATGTGATGATGACCCAGTTGTTCATGAATCACTTAAGATATACCTAAAAAACGAAAATTTCAACTGCTTATCAGCCTATGACGGAGAAGATGCTCTTAAACAAGCTAAAAGTTTTATGCCAACACTAATTGTATTAGACATTATGATGCCAAAATTAAATGGCTTAGAGGTTTGTAAAGAAATAAGGAAGACAAGCACTGTACCTATTATAATGTTAACAGCCAAAGGAGAAGAGATAGATCGGATTCTAGGGCTTGAACTTGGTGCAGATGATTATATTGTAAAACCTTTTAGTCCCAGAGAAGTCGTTGCGCGAATAAAAGCAGTAATTAGGCGCGTCATAGAAAATACAGCAGAAGGTAAGCCATCAACATTATTGTTTGAACATCTAGAAATAAGTCTTAGTAAGTATCAAGTTAAGTGTGATGGTAATACAATAATTTCAACGCCTAAAGAGGTGGAGACCTTATATCTTTTAGCCTCTAATCCAGGTCAGGTTTTTTCTAGAGAACAAATTCTTAATAGAGTATGGGGTTATGATTTTTACGGAGACATGCGAACAGTTGATACACACATTAAACGAATAAGAGCCAAGTTGCCACAGGAAGGAATGAGCTGGAATCTGCAGACGGTTTATGGTGTAGGCTATAAATTTGAGGTAGAATAGCTTATGAAAAATATAATAATAGTACGTATTACAATTTTAATGACTATTGCCATATTGATTTCCTCTATTTTAGTGGCCTCCATAGGTTTGTTTTTAGTAGAAAATATTAAAACAGAAAACAGGGGTAAAGAATTTGTTCCAACTCTTTCAGCATTAACAGAATTAACGGTACAATATGAAGATGGTAACATTAATAAAGAAACATATGAAAATATCTTAAAAAATTCTACAAAAGAGTACTTAAGAGAATATATAGTTTTAAATGCTGATGGAACAGTTGTTTTTCCTCAAGAAGATAAAATAGATTCTTCCGTAAAAAAACAAGCAACGGAATCTTTAAAGGAAGTACTTCAAGGCAAAGCTACTTTTAGAAAAACATACAATTCATCAAATGAGTCTTTTGATTTAATAGGTGTACCTATAATTAATAACAATGAAAATACAGGGGCTGTATTTGCTTTGTTAGATAGAGTGGATTTTTTACCCGAAAGAGATAATTTTTTTCAAACTCTTCTAATTTCTATGCTTATAGTTATTGCCTTTGTAATAATGCTATCCTATTTAGTTTTAAAGAGAATTATAAAACCTATTAAGAATGCTGTAACAGCTGGAATTTCCATGAGTCAAGGAGATTTCTCTATTCGTGCGGACGAGACATTACAAGGTGAGATTGGGTTGTTGGGAAAAACATTAAATAAGCTTTCCGTGGACCTTTATAAGAATGTATCACAACTTTTTATTGAAAAAAACAGACTTAATCAAGTTTTAAACAGCCTTGATGAAGGTATGATTGCTGTTGATGAAAATAAGAAGATCACACATTATAATAAGGTCTTTTTAGAAATGTTTGAATTAACCGATGAAATTAAAGG